>NZ_QUIO01000003.1:0-200200 GCF_003480145.1 Ruminococcus sp. AM42-11
ACCATGCGGTTCTGTGCGCTTATGCGGTATTAGCAGTCATTTCTGGCTGTTATCCCCCAGTATAAGGCAGGTTACCCACGCGTTACTCACCCGTCCGCCACTAGAAACAAGCTAAATCTGCCGAAGCTTCAATAAAATGTTTCCCGTTCGACTTGCATGTGTTAAGCACGCCGCCAGCGTTCATCCTGAGCCAGGATCAAACTCTCTGATAAAGTGTTTGATGTACTCAAGACAACCAACTAGCTTAGTTATCTCTCGTCATTACTGTTATAAAAAGTTCATTCATTCGAATGATGATTCGTTAAGAATTTTCGAGAATCGTATGTGTTTCACTGTTTAGTTATCAAGGTTGTTTATCTGTCGTTGTCTGTCCGACAGCTTGTTTATATTACCACAAGCATTTTCGTTTGTCAACAACTTTTTTTAATTTCTTTTAAAAAACTTTTGAAGTTTTTCAAAATGAAATCCCGCTTCCTCAGAAGCGAGATTCAGTATATCATCAGAGTTGCCATTCGTCAACCCCTTTTTTCAATTTTTTTGATTTTTTTACATTATTTGACATTTGTGCTCAATTTCCGTAGAAAACACTCATAAACACTTTCACAAATATATTCTGATTATACAGGAAATTCAGTACTGTATCCTGCTCAACAAGAGCCATTCCCTGTTTTCCAATCGTGGTATCACAGAGCAGCGTCAGGATCAGAAACCCGATCCAGATAAAGATTATGCACTTTGCACCACCCACTACACCTCCGGCAATTTTATTCACGCCCTTTATCACAGGAAGATTTGTCAGAACATTCAGTATATAACTCAACAGTCTGATCACGATTGCAGAAATTATAAAGGATAAAAGAAATGATATTCCATTTACGATCATGACAGCCAGCGAATCTGCTATATATTCCGCAAACGTACTGACTGCAAGATAGCGGTATGTCTCTGCAGTATTATTTTCCATAAGAGAAGTTTTCAATATGTCCGGAAGTTCCATTTTTTCCATTATCTGCGTCTGTTCTTCTTTATCCAGAGCTTTCTGGCTGCCTGTCTGTTCCATGACCAGTTCCTGGCAGTTACTCTGAACAATATTATAAACAGGTGTATACTCTCTCACAAATGTATTTACATATGGATTAATCACCCATACAAGGAGAAAGGATATGATCATAAAAAAGCAGATACGATTTCTTTTACAAAGCCTCTGCGAAATCCGGAAGCGCATGCAAAAATAATCAGTGCAAGCACCACAATGCCAAGCCAAGTCCAGCTTATGTCCATTTCATTCTCCTTAACTGAGTTTTATCACATTTACACCAGTATCCATAACAAGCAAATACTTATTCCACCCCAATTTGAAAAAGTCTTTCACTGTTCCATCCACACTTCCAAAATATTTCTCGGAACCGTTGCTATTCAACACGCAAAGCTGGGAACTGTTGTACATAACAATATAATCATCACTCATTCTGATAGTGGTATATGGAATATTAAAATCCTTGCTAAATTTCAGTTTGCCAGCAGAAGAATATACCTGCATGGTATACTGTTTGTCTTTGCTGTCATTTTTAAATACCAGACCAATGTTGTTTTCATCATAAAAAGTACTGATAATCTCCTGCTCAACCTGGACTGTTTTCAGTTCTTTAGGAATCTGGCGCCCGGAATATATGGTAAATCCATCATCCCGAAGTGCAACCGCATTGCTGCCAAGATACTGAATCTGCGGAACCACAACTCCATCATATGTGTATCCGCTTACAATACGGTCGTCTTCATTCTGTCCAACTTCTCCGAAATTATAAAAAGCTATGTAACTGGTGGTCTCGCTGCTGTCCACAAACTGATATGCCACCATCATCACAACGCCATTATCTGCCAGTGCCACATCCATAGGATATCCAGGATCCTGAATATTAGTCTGATTTTCTGCCACAAGACTTCCATCTAAATTGTAAAAATTGATCCAGGTGTGGTCGCCGCCATCCAGAATTGCCGCTGCCATTCCGGTTTTGGAAACTTTTGCCTTCACAATACTGTAAGAAGTAGATACAGTCCCGGTAATTCCATTTTTGTCAAGAAAAACCATGGATGTACCATCTTTATCAGCAATCACGGCACAGTCACCGCAAACATCTGCCACAGGATTCTGCATGTCATATGTCTGGGACCATACAGTTTCCAGCTTGTTGTTTACCAGAGATACCTCGTCGGAACTATAACGCAGAATCTTACCTGACAGATAGGTGTACTGGGTGGAAACAGTATCCTCCTGCTCACTGGTCACCTGTACTTTATAGTTTCGGTAAGTTCTTTTTTCCAGAAAAAGAAAGCCTGCCAAGACCACAAATACAGCAATCAGTATCACGGCAACCGGTTTCAGCACAGCTTTCTTTCTTCGCAAAGCAGCTTTGATTTTTCTTCTCGCAGCTTCATTCCCACCGGCTCCGGCCTGGGCTTTTTCCAGATGGCGTTTCTCGGCCAGAAGTCGTTTCCGCCGCAGTTTCTTTTTGATATTTTTGAATGTGTTTGCCATAATTTAACCTTGCCTTGTATTTTCTATTTTTTCGATTATACCACATCCGGTCAAGGTAATACAATCATTTGCCCCGGATAAATCACCTGGTTTTCTTCCAGATTATTCAGGCGGCAGATTTCCGGGATGGCATCCATATTTCCATAATGGGAAATACTGATCTGGTATAAAGTATCGCCTGGTTTGATCACATAAGTTTCGTATATGCCGTCAGATGAGGTCTGTGCACTGGAATCCGTCTGTTCTTCTGCGTTGGTGCTCTGTTTCTTTATTTTCCGTTCATCAGCTTCCTGGGAAAAAGTTTCCGTCTGATCCACCGTTTCTGCCGGCTCCTCAGTTTCTGTCTGTTCTGCTGCTTCCGCCTCATTTGCAAAATCAGATTCGCTGTCCTGCCAGCTATTCCCGGTTTCATCACTTATTTCTGTATCGGCGGCTTCCTGCGTTATTTTGGGAGTCACCGAAGCATTTCTTTCCAACTGCTCTTCCGGACTTTTCTCCTGTTTGGAAACATCCTGTATCTGATTCGTGTCATTTTCTGCCTGCTTTTCTTCTGATGCATCTTCCTCTGTTTTTCCTGACATAACAGTCACTGCATAATCATCTTCAGGCTGCACCGGCAAGCCACCGTAATTTCTGTAAAAGCCCGCACCTACAGCTAATACAGCAAGTACCAGACAGGCCGTTGCTGCATATGAAAAAACAGAGGTACGCTCCATTTCCTCCTGGGGCTTTTCCTCTGTCTTTTCTGCTTTCTTTGTTTTCTTGTTCCGGATGATTTTCCGAAAAGATACAACCGCCTCGTCAGACACATTTTCTGTAAATTCCGGCGCAAAATCTTTATTTTTTTCAATCATGTACTCCTGCATCAGCGGATTTTTCTCATAATAAATGTAATATCCCCGCTGCCGGACCATAAGGCCATTTTCAAAGAAGAAGAAAGCTTCTTCTTTTTCTGCAGGTTCCATAAGCATAAGCACTTTTTCACCGCCAAAATACCGAAGATGGATTCGGGTCAGCAATTCGTCTGTTTCCATATACATCTGAGGGCGCGAAAAAAACCAGCCTGTTATTTCCTGTCCCGGAAAATATTTTGCCTGGTCTTCCTGTATTTTTGCCCATATTTTTTCAGAGAAATCAATATGATCTGATGCAGCTTCCATATCTTCCACCATCAAAGCTCCCCGGATGAAAAGATAGGTTATACCATTGTTCCATTTTGTTTCGCCTGTAAAAACAGCTACACAGCCTTGTTCTTTTCCGGAACCGACCGCATTCCTGGCAAGCCTTGTCAGAAATGTGTATACGTAATCTTCAATATAAATACGCATATTTCCGGTTGTCAGTCCTACCTGACGTATGTTTCTCGGCAGATTAAAAAGATTTTCCCCATTTTTCGCCTCCTGTTTCTCTTCTTTGTAGATAACTTCTATCATAGTCACATCACCCCTTCGGGTATGAGAATATCACATGAGAAATGCAGATTTTAGCGGAATATAAGACCTGTTTCACAGAATTTTGCGACAGTTTTTGCAAAGGAAATATTTGTCGGGATGAAGGGTACAGCGAACTGCTGCAATTGAATTCCGGCAGAATGTCACGTAAAGTGCAGCATATAGATTTCGATATGTTTTTTTGTACTCAGCCAGGTGCATATTTTTTCCAGATATAGGATAAGATGGATTATATCAGACAGCTGCAGCTGCAAATTATCGTTCATAAGTAATCGGGCAAGTTTGCTTATTTATGAAATTTTTAAAGCAGGAGAACTTTTATGCCTTTTTATGTAAATACCCAAAAACCAGATTCTTCCAGAGAAATTGCACGGCTTCTGGGAAAATGTATTAAGCGTCATAAACGGGACTGGACTGAAATTGTGTTTTTGTGCATTGGAAGTGACCGGGTAACCGGAGACTGTCTGGGACCTTATGTGGGCTATCGTTTAAGTCAGCATCAGCTTCCGGGAATTTTTGTTTACGGTACATTAAATCAACCGGTTCACGCCGTCAATCTGTCCGATATAACGGACTTTATTTCAAAGAGCCATCCGTTTGCCCTTGTAATCGCTATAGACGCGTCTCTAGGCGATGAAAGACATTTGGGCTATGTGACAATCGGAAACGGTTCTCTTTACCCAGGTGCGGCTGTTCAGAAAGATCTGCCGCCTGTGGGGATATTTATATTACTGGAATTGTAAATATTGCAGGAATTCTGGAATATCTGACTTTACAGACAACAAGACTGTCCACTGTGATCACGCTGGCTGACACCATTGCACAGGGGATTCTTGGAAATTTTATATAACAATACGGCAAACAGAAGCTTTCACTTCCATTTGCCGTATACTTATTTAGCATATCACTTTTTTGAATTTCCAAAAGGTCTTCTGCAAAAACAGACATAGCGCCTGCCGGTGCCAACACCATACAGGAAAGGCACAGTCAATTAGATAAATGCTTTGATCTGTTTGTAGATACCGGCTGCATCAAGGCCGTATTTCTCAAGAAGAGCAACGGCCGGGCCAGACTCTCCGTAAACATCATTGATACCAATACGTTTAACCGGTACAGGCGCTTTCTCAGCAAGGCACTCGCATACAGCACCACCAAGGCCGCCGATGATGGAATGCTCTTCAACAGTAACAACTTTGCCTGTTTCTTTGGCAGCTGCTACAACAAGTTCCTCATCGAGAGGTTTGATGGTGTGGATGTTAATAACCTTTGCTTCGATTCCTTCTTCAGCCAGTTTCGCAGCTGCTTCCAGAGACGGAGCTACGCAAAGTCCGTTTGCAATAATGGTAAGGTCTTTTCCCTCACGGAGAACAATACCTTTGCCAAGCTCAAATTTATAATCCGGGTTATCATTGATAACCGGAACAGCAAGACGGCCAAATCTCATGTAAACAGGGCCCACATGCTCATAAGCTGCCTCTACCATTGCTTTTGCTTCAATATCATCAGACGGGCATGCAACAATCATTCCCGGAATTGTACGCATAAGTGCAAAATCCTCGCAGCACTGGTGTGTAGCACCATCCTCACCAACGGAAATTCCGCCGTGGGTAGCACCAATCTTAACATTCAGCTTCGGATATCCAACAGAGTTGCGAACCTGCTCAAAGGCACGTCCTGCTGCAAACATAGCGAAAGTACTTGCAAAAGGCACTTTTCCAGTTGTTGCGATTCCGGCAGCAATTCCCATCATGTTGCACTCTGCAATACCGCAGTCGATATGACGCTCCGGGAATGCTTTCTTAAAGATTCCGGTCTGTGTAGCTGCAGCAAGGTCAGCGTCCAGAACAACCAGATCATCATGTTTTTTTCCAAGTTCTACGAGAGCGTTACCATAACTTGCTCTGGTGGCAATCTTCTTTACTTCTGACATAATGCTTCACCTACCTTTTCCAAATCTGCCATAGCCTGTGCGTACTCTTCATCGTTCGGAGCTTTTCCATGCCAGCCAACCTGGTTCTCCATGAAAGATACCCCTTTGCCTTTTACTGTTTTCATAACGATCGCAGTCGGCATTCCTTTCACAGTCTTTGCCTCGTCAAAAGCAGCGCGCAGCTGCGCCATGTCATTTCCATCAGCTACATTTATTACATGGAAATTGAATGCTTCGAATTTCTTATCGATCGGGTATGGGGAGCATACGTCCTCAACTTTACCATCGATCTGAAGACCATTGTTATCAACGATCACTACAAGATTGTCCAGTTTCCTTGCTCCTGCAAACATTGCAGCTTCCCATACCTGACCCTCCTGGATCTCGCCGTCTCCAAGAAGTGTGTATACACGATAGCTGTCATTTGATAATTTTGCAGAAAGTGCCATTCCAACCGCTGCAGAGATTCCCTGTCCAAGGGAACCGCTGGACATATCGACGCCAGGAATATGCTTCATATCCGGATGTCCCTGAAGGTAAGATCCGAGATGACGAAGTGTCACCAGATCCTCTTTCGGGAAATAACCCCTCTCAGCCAGTACAGAATACAGACCTGGTGCAGTATGACCTTTGGAAAGGACAAAACGGTCGCGATCTGCTTTCTTCGGATCCTTAGGATCAATATTCATTTCCTCAAAATAAAGATAAGTAAACAAATCTGCTGCTGATAAAGATCCGCCTGGATGACCAGCTTTAGCAGCATGCAGTGCTGTTACGATGTCTTTGCGGACTTCGTTGGCAACTTTCTGAAGCTCTAAATTCTCCATTTTCAATTCTCCTTATTATTTCCCTTGATATCATGATGTGCGAATCACAACCGGATTGAATTCTTACGTAAAATAATTTCTCGGTTAATTATTCTCCAAATACAGCCTTGTAATCATTCTGGAATTTAACAATACCAGCGTCTGTCAGCGGATGATGAGTCATCTGCTCAAGTACTTTAAATGGTACAGTAGCGATATCAGCACCTGCAAGTGCGCACTGTGTTACATGCATTGGATGACGTACACTTGCTGCGATGATCTCGGTATCGATGCCTGCAACTGCAAACATATCAGCGATCTGGCGAATGAGCTCAACACCGTCTGTAGAGATATCATCCAGTCTTCCAAGGAATGGAGATACATATGTAGCACCAGCTCTTGCTGCAAGAAGTGCCTGGTTAGCGCTGAAGATCAGAGTTACATTTGTCTTGATACCTTCTTTTGAAAGAACTTTAACTGCTTTCAGACCTTCGCATGTCATAGGAATTTTTACAACCATGTTCGGATGGATTTTGGCAATCTCGCGTCCCTCACGGATCATTCCCTCTGCATCTGTTGTAGTAGCTTTAACCTCGCCGCTGATCGGTCCATCGACGATCTCTGTGATCTCTTTGATTACTTCATTGAAATCTCTTCCCTCTTTCGCGATCAGGGATGGATTTGTAGTTACGCCACAGATAATTCCCATATCGTTAGCTGCCTTAATATCTTCTACTTTTGCTGTGTCAATAAAAAATTTCATGATTTCTTCCTCCTAAATGAATTAGACTAGAGCGTTGCAGCGCTTCCTTTGTCTTGCACTGTTCATATGCTTTCATTATAGCAGACTTCATTTACAGGTCAAGGCAGAGAGCAAATTATTAATAAAATTTCAATTAATAATTTCATCTATTATTAATCATTCTATAGTTTGTTAGTATGGTATCAATCAATTTTCTACTGTATCAATCAGTTTTTCCAGCAATTTTACCAGATGTTTTTTTTAAATTATTACTAATAATTTCCAGTAAATTATTTATTTAAACTTATTTTCTTCGGATTTTTCGTTTATGGGATCCGGTTTATCCATACGTGCATAACCGGTGGTTTTTCGCACAATAATCTTGGGATTATACTCAATATTATATACACTTGTGGGACGGATGCCTTCCCCGAAACGGATGCCTGTATCGATTTTCCGGATGATAATGTCACAGGCATCCCTGCCCTTCAGATCAACGAAGTGATCAATGGTAGTCAGTGACACTCTGCGAATTCCGGAATAAAAAATATTGTCGCAGCCGATCACAGATACATCCTTCGGCACTCTCAGACGGGCATCCTGAAGAGCATCCACAGCACCAATGGCCATCATGTCATTCTGTCCGGCAATGGCAGTAAATCTGCTGCCATCCTCCAGAAGAGACCTGGTCAGGGCATAGCCCATAGAATACTCGGAATCCGTCTTAGGATTGCGACGGTCAACGGATTCGTCAGCAGCCCGGATGATCACATGTCCGGAAAGCCCAGCCTTCTCAAACTCACGGACAAAACCATCCACTCGTTTGGAACGCTGCCACTGTCTTCTGGTAAGCGGCGGCGTAATAAAGGCCACATCCCGATGTCCCAGATCCAGCAGATGCCTCGCCATAAGTCGTCCCACTTCTGTGTTGTCCTGATTAATAGCATCTACTGTACTGATTTTTTCTTTGTTGCTAATGATGACCAGCGGAATGCTTCTTGCCATCTCTTCTACCTGGCTGATATAGTCCGGGTGGGGATTGCAGGCATAAATGATCCCCTGGGGTGCCATGGCGCGTATCATGCGCAGATACTTCTCTTCCAGCCTGGCATCACGCTGGGTATTGCAGATGAAAACTCCGTAGCCACGCTCGTTGGCTACCGCCTCGATTCCCTGAAGGAGCATCACATAGTAAGGGCTGGTAATAGTTGGGCAAAAGACAACAATCATTTTTTCCTTTTTGTTCTCTTTTTTATTTTTGTGGCCCGGAAGCTGATAGCCCAGTTCTCTGGCCGCGCTTTCCACTTTTTCCACTGTTTCTCGGGAAAAAGAAACATTGTACTTATGGTTCAGAACCATGGAAACCGTTGCCTGGGAAACTCCCGCTTTCTCTGCCACATCTGATGAAGTCACTTTTTTGCGTGCCACAAAAATCACCTCCTGCCATCTTACAGTTCTACCCTGCCCTCCAGTGCCCGAAGCAGGGTAACCTCATCAATGTATTCCAGGTCACCGCCTACTGGCACACCACTGGCAATACGGCTGACCTTGATCCCGGTGGGCTTGATCAGCTTACTGATATACATTGCTGTAGTCTCTCCCTCCAGACTGGAGTTGGTGGCAATGATCACTTCTTTTACATCTCCCTGAAGTCGCATGATCAGCTCTTTCAGCTTGATATCATCCGGACCAATTCCCAGCATAGGGGATATTGCGCCGTGAAGTACATGATAAACTCCATCAAATTTACCGGTTTTTTCATAAGCAGCAAGATCCCTGGTGTTCTCCACTACCATAATCGTACTGTGATCTCTTTTGGGATTGCTGCAGATTGGGCACATTTCTTTATCCGTAAGGGTGTAGCAGCACTTACAGTACTGTACGTTCATCCGGGCATCGGTGATGGCATTGGTAAGCTGCTGCACCTGTTCCTTTGGCATATTCATAATATGAAAAGCCAGGCGCTGGGCAGACTTTGCCCCGATTCCCGGAAGATGGGAAAACTGCTCAATCAGTTTATTGATATGACTGCTGTAGTATTCCATCAGAATGGAAGACCCCCGCCAAGTCCTCCCAGACCTCCTGTAAGTTTGGACATTACAGCCTGGTTCTCCTGCTCAACCTTGCGAAGTGCTTCATTAGTTGCTGCAACAATAAGATCTTCAAGCATCTCGATGTCATCCGGATCTACAACTTCCTCTGCAAGCTTCACCTTGGTCACTTCTCTCTTACCTGAGATAGTTACTTCTACAGCTCCGCCGCCGGCTGCTGCAGTAAACTCTTTCTCCTCGAGAGCTTTCTGGTTCTCTTCCATCTGGCGCTGCATTTTCTGCGCCTGCTTCATAAGGTTATTCATGTTTCCTGGCATACCCATGCCTGGAAATCCTCCACGCTTTGCCATTACAAAGTCCTCCTTTAACTGTTCTGATTTCATGCTGGATTCCGCATTTCTGATTTTTCAAACAGGCTCTATAACATTTGCGGCAGCAAAAATCATTTTTCATAACAATATTCACATTTTCTGCAAATATTATTAATTTACTTCTCGTTCGTCGCTTTCACGGCAACTCTTATGTTGCTGCACAAAAATCAAACAGCAACACTCTTATTCTTCTGCATCGTCAGGATCTTCCTCCACAACAACATCCATATGGATATTCTCCCGGAGAGCCTGATCTACAGTAACCTTGGCAAGATTGGTATGGTTGTGTTCTTTTGCCACCACCATCTTAAGTTCTACACTCTTGCAGTCTGGGCCAGGATGATATTCTTCAGTTCTTCCTCTGCTTCCGGATTATCTACATAGGTTTTTCCAAGGAAATCCTGGAATTCAATGTAGAGAACCGGTTCACCGGTCTGGCCATTGTATTTGGGAATAGACTTCTGGAGCATCTGTTTGAAAATACCGCTGGTCTGACCTACGATCACCTTCCAGCTGGCTACAATCTTCTGCAGATCCTCGGGTGCTGCCTTCTCAGGTGCTGCTGCCATGGCTTCTGCACTGCCATACGATCCGATTCCTGTACTTCCGGCGTTGCCAGTGGCTCCCGGCTGAACAAATACCTGTTGAACAGGCCGCTCGTCCATGCGCTGTTCCAGAACACGAAGACGATCCAGGACAGAATCCAGATTGGTCTCCATCGCCGGACGGCACAGTTTGATCAGGGCAATCTCCACCAAAACACGCTTCTGGGTGGAATAGCGTATCTGACTGGACAGGTCAGAAAAATACGGATGTAGCGCATCAGCGTCTCTACATCCACCATCTCACTTTCTTCTCTTAGAAGTTTCAGATTCTCAGATGATACATCAATGGCTTCCTCCGGATTCTCGGAGTTTTTACCAGAAGGAGATTACGCATGTACCAGGTAAAATCTCCCACAAACTGTCCAAGCTCTCTTCCGCCTATGATCAAATCCTCAAGAGTGCGTATCGCACCTGTCACATCTCCCTGGAGCACTTTTCGCAAAAGCTTGCTGAACACTTCCGTATCCACAGCTCCCAGAACCTCCAGGACTTTGTCATAAGTCAGTGTCTGCCCCAGATAAAAGGCAATGCACTGATCCAGAAGGCTTAGTGCATCTCGCATGGAACCGTCTCCGGCTTTTGCCACATAACGGACGGCTTTTTCTTCTGCCTCTACGCCTTCGATTTTCAGAAGTTCATCCAGCCTTGCCGCAATGGTATCAATAGTGATGCGGTGAAAATCGTATCGCTGACATCTGGACAAAATAGTGATCGGTATCTTGTAGGCCTCTGTGGTGGCAAGAATGAAGATAACATAAGACGGAGGTTCCTCCAGTGTTTTCAGAAGAGCATTAAACGCTCCTGTCGAAAGCATGTGAACCTCGTCGATAATGTATACCTTATAGTTTCCTTCAGTAGGACGATAGGCCACCTCCTCACGGATCTCACGGATATTGTCAACGCCGTTATTGGACGCTGCATCGATCTCGATCACGTTCATGGAGGTGCCAGCCTGTATCGCCTTACACATGTCACATTCACCACAGGGACTTCCATTTACCGGATGCTGGCAGTTTACTGCTTTTGCCAGTATTTTTGCAACGGTAGTCTTACCGGTTCCTCGGGTGCCGCAAAACAGATACGCGTGACCAATACGGTTATGCTTGATCTGATTGGTCAGGGTAGTTACAATGTGATCCTGTCCCTTGACATCGTCAAAATTATCCGGTCTGAACTTCCGGTATAGAGCAGTATAGCTCATTTATGGAAACTCCTTTCTAACAGCAGGGAATCAATCGCCGAAGCTGATTCCGATCTGCTTTGCAGCCTTAACGGTCTGGTCTTTCGGAGAAACCATTTTCAGCTTGCCGGCACATTCTTCAAGAGGTACTCTCTTGATTTTGCCATTTACAATACCGATCATGATGCCATATTCTCCGTCCAGAATAGCCTCTGCTGCTCCTGCTCCGATTCTTGTGGAAAGCACACGATCATATGCACATGGTGCCCCACCTCGCTGTGTATGTCCCGGAACTGTAATGCGTACCTCAGAACCAAGCTTCTGGGTAATCTTGTCTGCAATTTCATAGGATACGGAAGGATACTTCTTCGCGCGGTCTTCCAGCTTTTTCTTGTAATCTTTCTTGGAAAGAAGGGCATCCTCTTTGGAAATGGCGCCTTCTGCCACTGCAAGAATGGTGAAACGCTTGCCAGCTTTAGATCTCTTCTGGATAGCTGCAACTACTTTCTCAATGTCGTATGGGATTTCCGGAATCAGGATAATATCTGCTCCGCCGGCAATTCCTGCGTGCAGAGTAAGGCTTCCTACCTTGTGTCCCATAACTTCTACGATAAATACACGGCCATGGGATGCTGCTGTTGTATGAATGCAGTCGATAGCGTTTGTTGCAATATTTACTGCACTCTGGAACCCGAATGTCATATCTGTACCCCAGATATCATTGTCGATGGTCTTAGGCAGATGGATGATATTCAGACCTTCTTCTCTTAAGAGGTTGGCTGTTTTCTGGGTTCCGTTTCCTCCGAGGATTACAAGACAGTCAAGACAAAGCTTGTAATAAGTCTGCTTCATAGCCTCTACCTTGTCCAGTCCATTGGCATCCGGTACGCGCATAAGCTTAAACGGCTGTCTGGATGTTCCAAGAATAGTTCCGCCCTGTGTAAGGATTCCGGAAAAATCCTTGGATGTAAGCATACGGTATTTGCCGTAGATCAGTCCCTTATATCCATCATCAAATCCGTAAACTTCCAGGTCATCAATGCTGTTTGTAAGCCCTTTTACAACTCCCCGCATGGTGGCATTCAGTGCCTGGCAGTCACCGCCGCTTGTTAATAAGCCGATTCTTTTAATCATAGTACCCTCCATTTCTGTGTCTCTAGAGCGTGTTTCAAAAATCATTCCAGCAAGCTACGCGCTCCAGTAAAAACTACATTTTGAAATTTGATCCGCGAGCTCTGTTCGTTACTGATCACAAAGTGAGCAGTGACCGCTGTTCTGTTACGTCTGGGCAGCGTAAAAATCGCGGGGCAAGTTTGTTTATATTATATAATATTTCCCGTTCTGACACAACAAGTAATTTGCAACCAGATATTTCTGGAGCCGGCTTGTTACTGTTCACTCCGTGACCAGTAACGCGCTTCGCGATGCACAGAAATCATGCATTCGCATGATTTCGCGCCGCAATTCTCGGGTTTTCTGTGAACTTTGTTCACAAAAAACACCTCGCGGAATGTTACCAGTGAACAGTAACGCCGGCTTGACAATACATTAAATTTTTTTGCTGTTTTGCAGCAGTGGCTTGACAAATCCACAGTCTTCCTTTATAATTAAATTCCGCGCAGCCGGGGAGATAGCGGTGCCCTGTACCTGCAATCCGCTACAGCAGGGGTGATGCCAATCTGAGGCTTGTATCTTGTGGAGCTGCCCTTTATAAGTGGCGTTGACGTTTGGGTCTTACGCAACAGGACTCTATGAACCGTGTCAGGACAGGAATGTAGCAGCACTAAGTAGAATCTCCTGTGTGCCGTGAGGGTGCCTGGGCTGAGTTAACTGTAGAGGTAACGTCTGTGAGACCATTCCGAGGTGCGGCGCGCGAAATAAGATGATTGTTGAACGTCGGATGAGGGCGTTCTTTTTTTTGTATTAAAATAGATTTCTGCAAAATGGGGAGAGCAAATTACTGGAATGCTTTTTCAAACAGGCTCTGGCGCGGTACGCCCCAGGCAAACAAAAAGACACATATTGTATCAGGGCTGTGAATGTGTTGTTCACGCCATTTTTACAATATGTGTCCTATTTTTAGTTTGCTATTCTATTTTGAATGCAAGCTGTGAAAAATCATTTGCACAGCTCCGCTACGACCTGATTGATCACCTTGCCGTCAGCCTTGCCCTTCAGCTCTGGCATAATAGTCTTCATGATCTGTCCTTTGTTTCCAGAAGCGATCAGGTCTGCATGTTTCTCTGTAAGGTAAGCCTTGATCTCAGAAGCGTCCATCAGCTTTGGAGCGTATTTCGCAATCACATCATATCTTGCCTGATATTCATCTTTCAGATCCTGTCTGGATTCCGGACAGGTGTCGATCTGCTCTTTCACAGATTTCAGCTCTTTCAGGATAACACGGTCAACCAGTTCGCCACTGATATCGTCACGGCAGCCTTCGTCGATTGCCACCTTCTTCACTGCGGAAATCAGGGAAGAGACTGCATCCTTTGTTACTTTATCCTTTGCTTTCATGGCAGCTACCATGTCTTTTCTCAATGCTTCAAGTTCCATTGTATTTTCCTCCTGTCATTTTCTATGTGGTTGTTTACATAATGTTCCACAACGTTCCATCAAATCATAATTCTTTCATCCTGTGGCATTTCAGACGACTTGATGTATTTTTTGCTTTGTTTTTTATCATACCACTAATTTTCTGATTTTCCAACCTGCTCTGCCAAAGATTTTTTCAGCATTTTCTTCTTTTCCCGAAGCTCGCGAAAAAAATCGGAAAGCATGATGGAACACTCTTCCTGAAGAACACCGCGGATTACTTCTACCTTGTGGTTAAAGCCATCCATTTCCAAAAGATTCAGCACAGAACCGGCACATCCTGCTTTTGGATTCATGCTGCCGATAACCACACGGTCAATTCTGGACTGCATAAGCGCTCCGGCGCACATCTGGCAAGGCTCTAAGGTTACATACATCGTGCAGCCTTCCAGTCTCCAGTCTCCTAATTTTTTGCTTGCCTTTTTAATCGCGTTCAATTCTGCGTGAGAAAGGGTATTCTTGTCCGTGTTTCTCCGATTATAGCCTCTTGCAATGATCTGCCCGTTGCAAACGATCACACAGCCAATTGGCACCTCTTCCAATGCCCGGGCTTTCTTTGCCTGGCGAATTGCCTCTTTCATATAACGTTCCTGATCTGTAAGCATTTTTTACCTTTACTTTCTACTACTTTATGGTGAATCTCGGCATTTTTGCCGCTGCGCTGTCATTTTCATTTCAGGCGCCGCAGCGGCAATAGCTTTATTATAGGCAGTTCGCACAGGGATGTCAATTTTAACAACCGGCAGGTGGATCAATCGCACGGTACCAGTACCCTCCCCTGCCTTTTTTCACCTTGATACAGTTGCTTTCTTTGAAGCAGGAAAAGCCGAACATGCCTGCCATAAACTGTTCCTGCTGGTCGTAGCTTCCGGGTACACCAAGTATGTACCGGCCATTTGATCTGTGGCACAGAAGGAGATGTCCGAAATTGTAGTATCCGTATTGCAAAAAACGGTTGTTGCGAAGGGCGCATTGTCTTCTTGGAAAATGGACCAGATCCTGGGGTGTAATTTTCCAGCACTGGTTCAGATCGCTGTCTTGGAACGGGCAGAAGGGCTGACCAAATGGGAGTGCTATGGTTTTCTCCTTTTCCTCTTGTTTTGTATTTACTCTACAGGTAATTTTTTGCTCTGCTTCCCATATTCCCCCCACGGTTGGCTCATCTTTTGCTTGTGGTTCATCACTTATCATTTCTTCTGCTTCCAGCAGATCATCCTGCATTTGTTCCACCACATCCTCCACTTCATGCCTGTCATCTAAATCAGGTGTGGAATCTGTTTCCGGCTTGCTTTCATTCTCCAGCTTTTCTTCTGCTTTCTCTTTTATTATTTCACATACGGTACCAGTTTCTTCTTTCTTTATTATACTTTCCTTAAAATTCTCCGGGCGGATTGTCCGGTCATCCCACTCTGTTCCAAAAAAGCCTCCCGATTCTGTAAGCAAAATCATACCTCCCATTTTTTCCAGAGGAATTCCCGAGCCCCCCATATCCATTCCGTCTGTTTCCACCAGACATTCGATTCTATTTGCCTCCGTTTTGCAGCTGCCCAGCAAAATTCCATTCATCAGTCCCTCTTTTCGCACAAATCCATATACTTTGCACACTTCTCCTGCTGCCAGGTTTCCTACCTGAAGATGTGGTTCAATTGTACACATGTGATTTCTCACTTCCACCTTCATAAAGCCACAATTATCTTCCTTTTTCCCTTTTCGGTATTCATATACATATGCGATAAAACGCCGATATCCCACCAACTGACGCCCTCCCCTTTTTATGCATCTCACTCATTAATGTATATGAAAAACAGAATTTTCATTCATAAAAACGCATTCTGTTTCACTTGGAACATCTGTTCAAATGAATTAATTTAATTGCCTCTCCCCAAATAAGACCTGGTTAATTTCAATTCTTTTTGAAATTTTTTGAATTTTTTCAATTTTTCTGTTGACAAGCCAGTATATTCTATGTATAATATCACTTGCAGTTGACGAAGTGTGGCTCAGTTTGGTAGAGCGCTGCGTTCGGGACGCAGAGGTCGTGGGTTCGAATCCCGTCACTTCGACTACTTGGCAGGGGCGCCGAAATTCTTGAAAAATCAAGGGTTTCGGTGTTTTTTATGTTTAAATTTTCTTCTTTTTTCGAAAGCTATATTCTATTTTAACTATTTAGATATAGAAATATTTATTTTTTGTGCTAAAATATCTTTATCGGGCAGAGAGGATTTTCCTCTCCCAGAGTTTGTTGAAACAAGCTCTAACACAAAAGCAAAATACCATAAAAGCACCAGGAGGATGAACATGAAAAGAAAAAGAAATTTGTATCATTTATGGTTTTGTTTTGCCATGCTTCTGTTTCTGGCGGTTCCTTTTAAAGTAAAGGCGGAAACTGCCACAACGCCAGTAAGCATTTCTGTACAATATGGACAGACAGAAGCACGAACAATTCTGAATATGATCAATGAAATGCGTACAAGCAGCACAGACGCATGGTATTGGAAGCAAGACGATACAACCAAAACATATTGCACAAATCTGCAGCCATTGCAGTATGATTACGATCTGGAAAAAACAGCTATGCAAAGGGCCGCTGAAATTGCAATTATTTATTCCCATACACGTCCAAATAACAAAGACACCTTCTCCGCCTTTTATGAAAATTCAGTATATTATACTTATGCAGGCGAAAATATAGCTGCGGGATATGGAACTGCTGACAGTGTCAACGACGGCTGGAGGGAAGATAACGAGCTTTACGCCGGTCAGGGACACAGACGAAATATGCTTAATTCTAAATTCAACTGTGTCGGAATCGGTCATGTATACTACAATGGCTTTCACTATTGGGTGGAAAATTTTGCATACAGAGATAAAGTTAATACCACCCCTGTAAGTGCAGACAACACAGAAACTACCCTTACAATTCCAGTTGCAACATCAAAAATTTCTAATTTTAATATTACTTTTGACAAAGATGAGTATTCTTTAAAAACAGGTGAAAGCACTTCCATTTCCGTATCAGATCCAACGATTTCCGTTTTCGGACACTGGGGTTCCAGATTTGTTTTTGTGACTGATACCCCAGATCTAACAATTGCTGATTCGACAGTCGCTACCCTTTCGGGTTCCATAACTGGAATTTCTGAAGGCGATACTACAATTAGTGCTTCTCTTTACGGTCTGACCGCGCACCAGACAGCTGCTGTCAAAGTACATAATTGTGAAAATCACTGGGACGATGGAAAAATAACCACACCCCCCACCTGCACTAAAACTGGCGTAAAACAATACACCTGCACAATCTGCAGCGAGACTAAAACAGAAGAAATTGCTGCATTAGGTCACGATTACAGTTCCGACTGGACTATCGATACCGCTGCTGCCTGCGAAACAGTCGGCAGCAAGAGCCATCACTGCACACGATGTGACAGCAAAAAAGATGTAACTGAAATTCCTGCTTCCGGTCATTCCTGGAATGATGGTGCAATTACCACTGAGCCTACCTGTACTGATGAGGGTGTAAAAACCTTTACCTGCAATGCCTGTGGCAAAACAAGGACTGAGGCAGTCGCAGCTCTGGGTCACAACTACAGTTCCGACTGGACTATCGATACCGCTGCTGCCTGCGAAACAGTCGGCAGCAAGAGCCATCACTGCACACGATGTGACAGCAAAAAAGATATAACTGAAATTCCTGCTTCCGGCAAGCACACCTGGAATAACGGCGTAATCACCAAACCTGCAACAATTGCAGAAGAAGGCGTAAAAACATACACCTGTACTGTTTGTGGTGTAACGAGAACTGAGACAATTGCCAAGCTTCCAATGCCAACCGTGACTCCGGTTCCAACAGCCACACCAACACCGGCAATCACTTCTGCCCCAACTGTAACACCGACTCCATCCGTTTCAGTTGGAACAAAAATTACAGATAAAAAAACTGGAAACATATACAAAGTTACAAGCAGCCGTTCTTCCAGCCAGACAGTTGCCTTTATTGGAAATAAAGTAAAAACCAGTGTCACCATTCCAACTACAATAAAAATAAAAGGTGCCACCTACAAAGTAACTGAAATTTCCACCAATGCTTTCAAAAATAACCGTAAGCTGAAAAAAGTGGTAATTGGTCAGAATATTGTAAGAATAGGTAAAAATTCATTCTACGGCTGCAAAAAACTTACTTCCATTACCATCAAATCCAGCCGGCTTACATTAAAGAACATCGGCAAAAACGCATTCAAAAATACAAGTCCAAAAGCTACTGTAAAAGTTCCGAAAAAGCAGAAAGTTCTTTATAACCAGATCCTTAAGAAACGGGGACTTAATAAAAAAGCTAAAGTCAAATAAATAATCTTTAAAACACAAAGAACCGGATTCCGCAAAGTGCTGGATATCCGGTTCTCTGTATTTTTCCGCGAGAGCTGCTTTATTTACTCCACCGACTCGGCTGTTCCTGGCAGATCCGGTTCCACTGGCAATCGCCGCAGATTTTCGTTCTTTTTCCCGTTTCAATGATTTTTTTCTGTACTGCTTCGGTAAATTCCGGGAATGCAAGTTTCTGACCTTCTTTTAAGCCGCATTCTGCCAGCACTGCATTGTCATATCTTTTCACCTTCTCGGCTGCCTCGCAGATTCCCTGGCTATTGTTTGGACAGGCTGAGCAGATTTCGTCAGTTTTTACTGTGAGCCAAACATCTGCCCCTTTTGTAAAAAGCTCCAGCATTTCCTGCATATGGGCTGTAAATCCAGTGCTGTAGCCGTTTCCGATAAAAAACGCCAGGCACATCCCGTGATGAGGGCGAATGGGATATGTCTGACGTTCTTTTTTACTGCATTGGTACAAGCTTGCGTACCCTTCTGGACAAAACAAATGCCAAAGCAATCTTCACAAGATCAGGAATGATAAATGGAATTACGCACCAGCCCAGTACGGTTCCAATTCCAACAGCTCCTGTTGTACGTGTGTATACAACCATAAACCAGATAGTTCCCATTGCATAGCAGACGATCAGGCCGACTACCATGGAAAGAATCTGAATAACAGGCTTTTTGCCCCAGAGGGATTCCATTGCCCACATTACCAGGGCGGAGAAAAGAAATCCGATGATGTAACCGCCGGTATTGTTAAGAAGAATACCAAGTCCTCCTGAAAATCCTGCAAATACGGGAACACCAATAACTCCAAGTAAAATGTAAACCAGTACAGCCAGGCTGCCTCTCTTTCCACCAAGCACACCAACAGCCATAAATACACCAAATGTCTGTAATGTAAACGGCACTGTCATCGGAATGGAAATCCAGGAACAGATTGCGATCAGTACGGCGAAAATAGCTATGTATGCCAGGTCGTATGTTTTTGTCTTTGTTGCGGTTACGGTACTCATATTCTCCTCCTCGAGTAAATATTATTTTTGTCAGATACAATCTAACACAGTTACGTTACAATTGTCAACCTATTATTTATTTTTGGTTTACAATTCTCTTCGTGAAGAATCTGGACATGTTTCCCGCATACGTGCTATACTTCTGTAAAATGGAGGATTAAAAAATTGTGTCAAACATATAAAATTGCAATTTGTGATGACCTTGCCACAGACAGAAATTATCTTTCTTCTCTGTGCGAAATATGGGGCAGTCATAACAGTTATCATATACAGATTTCAGAATTTACATCAGCCGAAAATTTTTTGTTTCATTATGCCGAGAAAAAAGATTTTGACATCCTTCTCCTTGATATAGAAATGGGCGCTATGGATGGTGTTACCATGGCAAGGAAGCTGCGGCAGGATAATCATACCGTACAAATTATATTCATCACCGGATACGCAGACTATATTTCTGACGGATATGAAGTAGATGCCCTTCACTATCTGATGAAGCCTCTACAAGAAGAGAAGTTCTTTACAGTTCTTGACCGTGCAGTCACGAAGCTTATCAAAAATGAGAAGGTTCTTAACATAATCAGTCAGGGTGAGATGATTCGTCTGCCAATCTGTCAGATCAATTATGCAGAGGTAAACAGCAATTATATTACGATTCACAGTCAACAGACTATCACCCTGAAAATGACCTTAAGCGAATTGGAAAAAAAGCTGGATTCTCATTTTTTCAGAGCGGGACGTTCTGCTTTGATAAATCTGAAAAAAATCAGCCGGGTCACAAAAAAAGAGATTTATTTACAGGATGGAAGTATAATCCCCCTTCCACACGGCGCTTATGAGAAGGTTAACCGGGCAATCATTAATATGGACTGATTTGGGAGATTGAAATGCATTTATTTTCGAAAAAAGCAGATAAAAAAATGGCTGCATATCAGAAGGAACTGGTTGAAACTCACTATCAGGAAGTTGATAATATGTACCGCCAGATGCGAGGCTGGCGCCATGATTATCGTAATCATATTCAAACAATGAAGGCTTATGCAGCCACAGAAGACTGGGACGCAATCAGACATTATCTCGATCTTCTTGACAAGGATCTTACCACAGTAGATACTGTGATAAAAACCGGAAATGCCATGACAGATGCTATTTTAAATTCTAAAATATCACTGGCACGGTCCAAAGATATTCAGGTAATTGCAGATGCTGACATTCCGGTTAAGCTGAATTCCTCTGAAATTGATCTTTGCTGTATCATCGGAAATTTATTTGACAATGCCATAGAAGCCAGCCTGCAGCTTCCCAAAGAAAAACGACTGATCCGCATTTATATGGACATGAAAAACACGCAGTTATACATTTCTTTCACTAATTTTACAGCGGGAAAGAAGTTGAAAAAACAGGGAAATCTTTTTAAAAGTACAAAAGGTGATGGTCATGGTCTGGGGCTGATCCGTATTGATGATATAGTAAAGCGTTCTGATGGATATATCAGCCGAAACAGTGAAGATGGCGCCTTTACCACTGAAATTTTACTGCCCCAGTTATAATTCATCCCCCGAAACATGCAATTCATCCCCGGTTTAATCCGGGGATATTTTTTCTGGTAAAATCATATTAAGAATCTTTTTAATGATACCAGAGTCAAAAGGTCAAAAAGCCGATGCAAGCTCGCTTGCAAGAGGATTTTTGACCTCTTGACCCGCAAAAAACATGAGTAAATAGCCATTTTCCGAAGAAAAATGAGCGGATTACGAATGTTTTTGAAGATTGCGGGAGTGCAAAGCACGTAGCAATCTGGTATCAAAAGAAAAATAAGAAAGAAGGGAAAATCATGTTTCAAAAAAATCCTGTATCAAAATACAGTACTTTTCAAAATATATGGTTCATGATTAAACTTGCCTGCACTTCTCAGGAGAAGAAAGTTCTGGTGATCAGCTTTTTTATCGCACTGTTAACCATTATACAGAACCTTCTTAACCTTTATGTTTCTCCTGTCATATTAAGTGCAATAGAAAATCATGTTTCCATTCAGGAACTGCTTTTTACAATTGTAATTTTTGTGCTTATGATAATGCTGGTATCAGCTGCATTGGCTTATGCAAATCAAAACGTAATTTGCGGACGGATCAGTGTCCGTTGTGAGATTGTAAATCTTTTAAACAAAAAAGCATCCACAACATCTTATCCCAATATAGACGATATGAAATTCAAAAAATTACTGACCAAATCGGCCGAATATACGGACAATAACGATCAGGCCACTGAAGCAATCTGGAATACACTAACTGTACTTTTGATCAATATTGTCTGTTTTTTTATTTACGCCGGTCTTCTTACACAAATTCATCCAATTCTGATTTTGGTCATTCTGTCAACTGCCGGAATCAGTTATTTTATCTCTCAAAGATTAGATGAATATAAGTATCAACATCGGGAGGAAGAAGCTGAATATATACATCAAATGGCATATTTATTAAACCGTGCAGCTGACTTTGGTGCAGCAAAAGATATCCACATTTTCGGTCTTCGTTTCTGGCTGGAAGAATTATACAGCAAAACAGCCAGGGAATTTACAGCATTTCATCGAAAAGCAGAAAATGTTTATATCTGGGCTGGAATTGCAGATTTGACTTTTACTTTTCTGCGCAATGGAGCGGTCTACGCATATTTAATTTATTTGGTATTATACCGCGGTCTTGATGTGCCTGCTTTTTTGCTTTATTTTACTGCAGTGGACAGTTTTTCCACCTGGGTTACAGGAATTCTGGAAGGTCTTTGCACATTACATAGACAGTCTCTTGATATTTCCACGGTCCGGGAATGTCTGGATTATCCGGAATTATTCCGTTTCAAAGATGGACTTACCTTAAATCAGGACGCTAAAAATAATTATGAAATTGTTTTGGAAAATGTTTCATTTCGCTATCCAGGAGCTGAAACAGATACTTTAAAAAATATAAATCTTACCTTACATCCAGGAGAAAATCTGGCAGTTGTAGGTCTTAATGGTGCTGGAAAACTACGTTGATCAAAATAATCTGTGGGTTTCTTGATCCTACAAAAGGACAGGTAAAATTGAATGGAACAGATATCCGAAACTATAACAGAAAAGACTATTATAAGCTGTTCTCGGCAGTGTTTCAGGATTTTTCATTGTTAGCGGGAACCATTGCAGAAAATGTGGCGCAAACAGAAAATTTCGACCTGAAACAGGTGAAAAATTGTATCAAAAAAGCCGGCTTGCTTCCAAAAATAGAAGCTCTTCCAGATAAGTATCAAACCTTTCTGAATCGTGAGGTTTACAAAAATGCAATTATGTTTTCGGGTGGAGAAACACAGCGCCTTATGCTCGCCCGCGCATTATATAAAGATGCCCCTTTTATTATATTGGACGAACCAACTGCCGCACTCGATTCCATTGCTGAAGCAGACATTTATCAGAAATATGACGAAATGACAAAAGGAAAATCCTCAGTTTATATCTCCCATCGGCTCGCTTCTACCAGATTCTGCAGCAGAATCTTAATGCTGGAGCAGGGAGAAATACAGGAAGAAGGAACTCACGAAGAGCTGTTAAGGCAAAGTGGAAAATACGCTGCTCTCTATGAGGTTCAAAGCAAATATTACAGGGAAGGAGATGAGGAAAATGAAGACAAATGAGAAAAACATATCGTTAAAAGAAGCACTGCAGCTTAATCACAGAGCATATAAGCTTTTTTACCGATATTATCCAAAATTAATTCTTTCCCAAATCAGTCTGACCATCTGGAAAGCACTGACTCCCTATGTAATCATATATTTATCTGCACTTGTTATTGAAGAACTTGCAGGCGACCGAAGCCCTGACCGCATTCGTCTTCTGGTAACGATTACTTTATTATCCGGAGCAGGAATCAGCTTGATATCTGCATTTCTTAAAAAATGGAAAAGGACTTGGAGCGCAGGTCTTGGAATGAAAATCAAGCGAATTTTGTGCGAAAAACTTTTTGATATGGATTACTGTGATTTAGATGATAGCAAAACTATGGAGTTATATTCTTCCATTATTCAAAATCTCAATGGACCTGGGTGGGGACTATACAATGTTCTGTTAAATTATGAAGCTCTGTGTTCAGAAGGATTTTCGATCATTTGTGGCTTATCCATGACCATTTCCCTTTTCACCAGCCAGATTCCAAAAACAGCAGAAAAACTTGTTATTCTTAACAATCCGGTATGTGTAACAGCCATAATTTCTGTTATGGTACTGATTACCTGGTTTTCGCCTGTACTCGCTGGAAAGGCAGGAAAATACTGGGTCAGAAGTGCAGATCTGCATACCTTTTCCAATCGTTTGTTTGCATATTACGGACGTCTGGGCTATGATAGCAAAAAGGCAGCGGATATGCGGATTTACCAACAGGAAAAAATATGCGAAAAGCATAATCTGAGCAAAGAAAATCCTTTCGGTTCCAAGGGATTATTTGCCAGATATGGAAAGGGACCTGTTGGATTTTACATGGCAGCGTCTTCCGCAGTATCTGTAATTTTCACAGGGATTGCCTATGTTTTTGTATGCTTAAAAGCCTGGACAGGTGCCTTTGGAATCGGAGCGGTTACAAAATATATTTCCTCTATTACGAAAATATATTCAAGTGTATCCGGCTGTATCTCCACCATTGAAGATATGCAAAACAATGCTGTTTTTCTGAAACAGACATTTGAATTTCTGGACATTCCCAATAACATGTATCAGGGAAGCCTGACTACTGAAAAACGCAGTGACCGAAAGTATGAAATAGAATTTCGAAATGTTTCTTTCCGATATCCGGGATGTGAACAATATGCCCTTCGAAATATTAATTTGAAATTTAAAATCGGTCAGAAGCTGGCTGTCGTTGGTATGAATGGAAGTGGAAAGACTACGTTTATCAAACTCCTATGTCGCCTTTACGATCCTACAGAAGGAAAAATTCTTCTTAACGGAATCGATATCCGAAAATATAATTACAAAGAATATATGATGATTTTTTCCGTGGTATTTCAGGACTTCAAACTTTTTTCCCTGACTCTTGGAGAAAATGTAGCCGCCAAAATCAATTATGACGAAGAAGAAGTAAAAAGTGCTCTGAAGAAATCCGGATTTTACAATCGCCTTTCCACAATGCCAGAAGGTCTGAATACTTATCTCTACAAGGATTTCAATAAAAAGGGAATTATCATTTCCGGCGGAGAGGCTCAGAAAATAGCTATTGCAAGAGCTATTTATAAGAATGCCCCTTTTATTATATTGGACGAACCGACTGCAGCTCTTGATCCCATTGCGGAAGCTGAAATATATGAAAAATTTAATGAAATAACAGGCGATAAAACTGCCATTTATATCAGTCATCGTCTGTCTTCCTGCAAATTTTGCGATAAAATAGTTGTATTTCATGAAGGATCTGTGATTCAGACTGGAACTCACCAGGAGCTTGCTGCCGATAAAAGTGGAAAATATTTCCAACTATGGACGGCGCAGGCGCAATATTATAGATAAACAGCTTTTCAATTTCCCTTAATCATGTTAAACTAAGGAAAAGTAATGCTACGGAGGTTTTTTCCATGGACGTACACAGTATCAGTACCAAATGCGCCCGCACTGAATTTGTGGGAACTGCTGTTCTGGATACCATCGGACTTGTAATTTCAGGAGTTGATGATACTCTTTTAAAGGAAATGAATATAGGGACACGCTATCATACCCTTGGACTTTTCAGTTCCCGTACAGGTGCAGCAGGTCAGATCACTGCTGTCGATGATGCGGTGAAAGCCACTGGCACAGAGGTTCTTTCCATTGAATTTCCACGGGATACCAAAGGCTGGGGTGGACACGGCAACTATATTGTGATTGGCGGAAATGATGTTTCAGATGTGCGCCACGCTATTTCGCTGGCGCTGAAACTAACTAATAAGTATGCAGGAGAATTATATATCAGCGAATCCGGTCATTTGGAGTTTGCTTTTTCAGCCAATGCAGGCGGTGCTCTTGCCATGGCCTTTCACGCAGTTCCAGGGGAAGCTTTCGGATTCATGGCAGGTTCTCCGGCAGCGATTGGACTTGTAATGGCAGACACTGCAATGAAGGCTTCTGCAGTTCATATTACACGCTATATGACACCGAGTATCGGTACAAGCCATTCCAATGAAGTTATCCTTGCCCTCTCCGGAGATGCCAGTGCTGTGAAAGAGGCTGTACTCCAGGCAAGACAGATCGGCCTGGAACTGCTGATCGGAATGGGAAGCTATCCGGAAATTCCGGGAGAACCGTATTTATAACAATCCCCCCTATATATTATTGCAGACAAATGCCCTGACAAGCAGAAGATTTTAATGATCTTAATCCTGTCAGGGCGTATTCTTTTTCCTTAATTCAGTCTGTAAACCTCCGCACTCTGAAGTCCAAATGCAAGTGCCTCTGAATGGCTGTTAAAATAAATATCCACATGTCCGTAAGGTGTTCCAAGATCCTCCACTGTATACACATTTCCATTGATCAGGAGCTGAGTTCCGAATGGCACACCAGCCATGGCAACGGTTCTTCCCGCTGTAGGAACAGTTCCGCTGGCTGTCAGGTTTCCTGCTGTTCCGCAGCACTGTGCACAGTTACAGTATGCGGTGAGAGTAAAGGTTCCAAGGTAGGTTCCCTGTGAAGATGAACTACTGCCCTCGGAAGAACTGTCGGAGCTTTCACTGCTGTCCGATGACTCGGTATAAGAATCATCATAGGCACTGCTGTCATCTGCGTCCTGATTGGAATCACTTTCAGACTCGCTGTAGTCATCGTAGGATTCCTCTGTGCCATAGTTTTCCCCGTCACTTGGTGACTGGGCGGCAGCCTCAGCTTCCTGGGCTACCTGCGCCTCCTGGGCTGCTTTCTCTGCCTCTGCAGCCTGCAAAAGGCTGTAAATACTGCTGTCTGCATTACTGATCTGTGTATTTAAAGCACTGATTTCATCCTGGCTGGCACTGATCTGATAAATATAGGACTGAATGTTCTCATTTGTGCTTGCAGTAAGTGCCTGTACCTCTTGCTGTTTGGCAGATTTCTCTGCCAGAAGTTCATTAATATTCTGAGCTTCCTCTTCTGCCTGCTCTTCCTGGGCCTTGATATCTGCCTGAAGGGCTTTATATTTAGCAAGCATGTCTCTGTCATACTGGGAAATCTGGCTATATTTTCTGCACGGTTCAGAAACTGAGCCAGATCTTCTGAGGACAAAAGCAGCTCCAGCATGGAAGCACTTCCATTCTCATACATGTATACAATACGCTTCTTCATATCCTGATACTGCTTGTCCGCTGTGGCCTTGGCTTCCTCAAGCTGGGTATTCAGAGTTTTCAGCTGCTCTTCTTTCTCCGCTGCCTGAATTCCAAGCTCAGATACACTGTTGGTAAGGTCTGTATACTGAGCATTCAGCTCTTCCAGATAGCTTTCAAGCTCCTGCTTCTTGCTCTCCAGAGATGCCATGTTGGACTGCTGCTGTGCCAGTTCTGCCTGCGCAGCTTCTTTCTGTGCCTGTACATCAGCGATCTGTTCCTCCGTAGAAGAAGCAAATACTGCCCCGTGCATAGAAACAATCATGATTCCAGTTAACAACATTGAAAAAATCTTTTTAAATCTCATCTATGTAAACACCTCGTTATTTTTTTCGTATGTCAAGTATAACATATTTCGTAATTTTTTCAACACTTTTATTTAACCTTTGTAACATTTACGTAATATTTCACAATTATCCAGAATCTGGAAAGATAATGAAATACATGGTTATAGAACAAATTCAGGCACAATATACCGTGAAATAGTTTGGGCAAATCACAGGAATGTTTTTGCAAAATATCCCGCATTTCATGAATCTCTCCATAAAATGCGGGATGTAAAAACCTCTCTCCTTCTTATACCGCAGCTTCTTCCTCTGCTGCAGCTTCCTGGTATTTCTCGAGAATGATCGTCTGGATCTTGTCACGAGTGGAAGAATTGATTGGATGCGCGATATCCCGATATTCTCCATCGGTTGCTTTGCGGCTTGGCATTGCGATGAAAAGACCTTTCTCTCCTTCGATCACCTTGATGTCATGTACTACAAATTCTTCATCAATGGTAATGGAGACTACAGCTTTCATCTTCCCCTCCTTTGCAACCTTTCTCACCCGTACGTCTGTAATGTTCATTTTTGCTGCCCCTTTCCTCTTAATCGCATTTACTGCGCTTTAAGTCTTATTATATTACAAGCTATATCTATCATTATTCTCCACAACGATCTCTACTTCTCCATCACCGCTGTAGTACGAATTTGCCCGGATGGTTCCCCGGCTTTCAACGATACAATTCTCGATATGTGTATTATCCCCCAGATATACATCATTCAAAATTACGGAATTTTTAATTACGCAATTATTTCCAACATAAACATCTTTAAACAGGACAGAATTCTCAACCACTCCGTTTACAATACATCCACTGGAAATCAGAGAATTCTTAACATCTGCGCCAGGATTGTATTTAGCCGGTGGAAGATCATCAATCTTGGTCTTAACTGCTGGCTCCTGTTTGAAGAAGTAGTTACGGATCTCCGGTTTCAGGAAATCCATGTTGGTCTTATAGTAAGATTCAACAGTGGAAATATTGCTCCAGTAGCTGTCGATCTTATATCCATAGATTCTCTTCAGATTCTTATAACGGATCAGAATATCTTTTACAAAGTCATTTCGACCTTCCTGTGCAGCCTTCTCAATCAGTTCGATCAGCTGTCTTCTTCGGATCACATAAATACCTGTAGAAATAGTATTATATGGGGAAACCATTGGCTTCTCCTCAAATTCCTCAATCCTGCAGTCCTCATTCATGCGAAGGACACCGAAACGCTCAACCTCGGAAGGATCCGGACATGTAGTGCATACAACGGTAATGTCAGCGCGTTTCGCAATGTGATATTCCAGAACCTTGTTATAGTCCATCTTGTACACGCAGTCACCGGATGCGATGACAACATATGGCTCATGACTGTTCTTCAGGAAATTGAGATTCTGATAAATAGCATCTGCAGTTCCCTGATACCAGAAACCGTTTTCTTTGGTGATAGTAGGAGTAAATACGAAAAGACCGCCCTGCTTTCTTCCGAAATCCCACCATTTGGAGGAGCTTAAATGCTCATTCAGGGAACGTGCATTGTACTGAGTCAGTACAGCTACTTTCTGAATGCGGGAGTTCGCCATATTACTCAGGGCAAAATCTATGCTTCTGTAGCTTCCGGCAATAGGCATTGCTGCAATTGCCCTTTTGTCTGATAATTCTCTCATGCGGTTATTGTTACCGCCGGCTAAAATAATTCCGATTGCTCTCATGCTTTGTCACCGTCCTTTGTTGCAATTACCTGTCCGCTTTCCAGAATGCCATCCGGATAATCTGCCTGGGTGGTCACACCGGAAATCGCCGTGTTCTTTCCAATCTTAACATTATCCGGAATCACGGAGCCTTCTCCTATGGTCGCAATGCCAAATGCATATACCGCAGGTTTCTTTATATTAGGTGCTTCCTCGCCGCAGCCAAGAACCACATCATTTCCTATGGTTACGTCCTCTGCCACAATTGCCTTTTCCATGTTTACATTCTCACCGATGGTTGTATTCCGCATGATAATGGAATCCCGGATCACACTGCCTTTTCCGATCACAACATTCGATCCGATTACAGAATTATGTACTTCGCCATAGATTTCAGAGCCTTCACCGATGAGACATCTGTCCAGAACGGCCTCTTCTGAAATATACTGCGGCTGGATGATATCCCCCTTGGTGTAAATCTTCCAGAATTCCTCATAAAGATTAAACTCAGGAATAATATCAATCAGTTCCATATTTGCTTCCCAGTAGGAACCAAGAGTTCCAACATCTTTCCAGTAGCCATTGTATTCATAGGCGAAAAGGCGCTGTCCTTTATCCTTGCAATATGGAAGAATATGTTTACCAAAGTCACAACTCTGCTGATCCTTCAGTGCGTAAAGCGCTTCCTTCAGAACCGGCCAGCTGAAAATATAAATTCCCATAGATGCCAGATTGCTGCTTGGATGCTCTGGTTTCTCCTCAAATTCAGTTACACGGAAAGTCTCATCCGTTACCATGATGCCGAAACGGCTGGCTTCCTCAATAGGTACAGGCATACAGGCAATGGTCACATCCGCCTTATTTGCCTTGTGGAAGTCGAGCATAACCTCGTAATCCATCTTATATATATGATCTCCTGAAAGGATAAGCACATAATCGGGATTGTACTGCTCCATATACGCCATATTCTGGAAAATGGCATTGGCTGTTCCTGTGTACCACTCGCTGTTTGTGCTCTTCTCATAAGGTGGAAGTACGGTTACACCGCCTTCAGTTCTGTCCAGATCCCACGGAACACCGATACCGATATGGGTATTCAGTCTCAGAGGCTGATACTGTGTCAGGACTCCAACTGTATCAATTCCGGAATTAATACAGTTACTTAACGGAAAATCAATGATACGATACTTACCTCCAAAAGCTACTGCTGGTTTGGCCACTTTTTCTGTCAGTACCCCAAGTCTGCTGCCTTGGCCGCCGGCTAAGAGCATGGCAATCATTTCTTTTTTAATCATGCTATCACCTCTTGTTGTAGTTATGATTTATCATTATACCATACTTCCTATGTTTAATAAACATATTTTACAAATTATTTGTTGATATTTTATTTTTTTTATCGTTATTGTACATGTTTTTTCGACACAAATAAAACTTCGACCACTATTTTTTATTCATTTTGCACAGTAGTGTCACTGTCCTTTGGGGACTGTCTGAAAAAGGTATTCGGCATGATATGCAGCGCAAAGCGTATTACCGGTCATAGAGTGAACCATAATGGGAATCTTAGTTACTGTTCACTGGTAATGTTCAACGAGGTGTTTTTTGTGAACAAAGTTCACAAAAAACCCGAGAATTGCGGCGCGAAATCATGCTTTGCATGATTTCTGTGCATCGCGAAGCGCGTTACTGTGAATGAAGTAGACAGTAACGAATCTTATATTGGTTACCGACTATCCAAAGAAATACTTTGCAATTTTCACAGTTCGGGGTATAATAAATGAAAGTAATTGTAAAAATTCATAACGATTCAGGAGGCTTTTCCTTCAATGAATATTGAATCGCTTCAAAAATGATTAGCATAAGGAGATTAACATGTATCAGATAGACTTCCATAAACCGCTTCATATCCATTTTATCGGTATTGGCGGAATCAGCATGAGCGGACTTGCTGAGATCCTTCTCGGCGAGGATTTCAAGGTTTCCGGCTCTGATTCCAAAGAAAGCCCGCTTACGGATTCCCTTACCAGGAAAGGTGCACGCATCTTTTACGGACAGCGCGCTTCCAATATTACAGACGATGTAGAACTTGTAGTTTACACTGCAGCCATTCATCCGGATAACCCGGAATATGCCAGTGCAGTGGAAAAAGGCATTCCAATGCTGACCAGAGCCCAGCTTCTTGGTCAGATCATGCGCAACTACGATACCCCAATCGCAGTTTCCGGAACCCATGGCAAGACCACCACTACTTCCATGATCTCCCAGATTCTTCTGGAAGCAGATGCGGATCCGACCATCAGTGTTGGCGGCATTCTTCCTTCTATCGGGGGAAATATCCGAGTAGGTCAGTCCGAAACATTTGTCACAGAAGCCTGTGAGTATACCAACAGCTTTTTAAGCTTTTTCCCGAAGATCAGTGTGATCCTGAACATTGATGCTGACCATCTGGACTTTTTTAAGGATATTGACGACATCCGTCATTCCTTCCGCAGATTTGCCCAGCTGCTTCCCGCAGACGGAGCCCTGATCATTAATGCTGATACGCCGCATTATCAGGATATTATCAAAGACCTTTCATGCAAAATTATTACATATGGTCTGGAGCATGAAGCTCAGTATCAGGCCACAGATATCACTTATGACAAATATGGACATGCATCCTTTACCGTTCTGAAGGATGGCAGAAAGGCCGGCAATTTCTATCTGAAAGTTCCTGGCAGCCACAATGTTTCCAATGCCCTGGCAGCAATTGCTCTGGCTCGGCTTCTTCAGATTCCGGATGATGTCATTGTCAAAGGACTTGGCAGTTTCACAGGAACAGATCGCCGTTTCCAGTATAAAGGCGAAGTAGCAGGCGTTACCATTGTTGATGATTATGCGCATCATCCAACAGAAATCCAGGCTACTTTAAACGCTGCACACAATTATCCACACAAGAAGCTGTGGTGCGTATTCCAGCCTCATACTTACACACGTACCAAGCTCTTCTTCCGGAATTTGCACAGGCTCTTAAGCTTGCCGATCATGTGGTTCTGGCAGACATTTATGCAGCAAGAGAAACAGATAATCTTGGAATCTCTTCCAAGGATCTGCAGGCACGGATCCAGGAGCTTGGTACTCCATGCGAATATTTCCCAACCTTTGATGAGATTGAGAATTTCCTGCTGAATAATTGTGAAGCCGGAGATCTGTTGATCACAATGGGTGCCGGAGATGTTGTTAAAATCGGAGAACAGTTACTTGGAAAATAATTGATTGCAATTTCAGCGGTTGTCATGTCCTTTTAAGACCTGGCATCCGCTGTTTTTGTTTTACCATTTTTATTGTCTCTGATCTGTTTTTCCTGGCAAAACGTGCATACCTTCTCATATCCACGATCACAGACTGTTTTTGCCAAAAATAATTATCCACATTGAAAAAAGCTTGGAAATTCAAGCAATTTAATAGTTATCCACATTATCCACAGGCTTATGCACATTTTTGCACTGGCCTGCATGTGGATTCTTATGTGTATAAAGTGCTTAACATAATACTACGACATAACTCGACAAAAATCACAGTTTTTCTTTAATTTTCCGCATTTTTCGGGTTTCCCATAAACATTATGTGCAACTTGGTTTCCACATTATCCACATTATCCACATAGTAGTCCACACACATTTTGTAAAAATCCCGGCAAAAAATCTCCTATTCTCATTTAAAAAGGGGTGTGCTATAATGCAAACACAATGAACAGTGATGATTCATATTCCCAGATAAGGAGTGTTTCCATGATCAGGTTACATAGTACAGGGCTTAATGATGCCACCATTTTATCCAATATTTTTATCGACCGTTTTATGCCAAAGGCAAATGGAGAATTTGTAAAAGTCTATATTTATCTGCTCCGTATGCTTGGCCGCCCGGAGGAAGCTTTCGGGCTTTCCCAGATGGCAGATTCCCTGTTCTGTACAGAAGGAGATATCCTCCGTGCGCTGAAATACTGGGAGTCTGAGAAGCTGATTACCCTCTTATACGAGGAAGCTGAATTGACAGGAATTACCTTACAGGCACCGTGGAATGAAGCAGATATCCTGGCTACGGTGACTCCCGCAGGTATCTGTAACGCTGGTTCGCTCGGAGATGTGCCTGATGCTTATCACATTTCTGCCCCAGAACCCACAGCCGGCATTCCCAGTGTCCCCACTGATAAACCGTTGCAGACTGATCAGGTCTCCCGCCGCAGCACCGATCTGCCTGTCCCCCCTTCTTTCTCCAAACCACGTTCCGAGACGAAAGCGCTTACCCCGGATCGTGTGAAGGAGCTGAAACAGAATGAAGATATTATCCAGCTTCTTTACATTGCCGAGCAATACCTCGGCAAAACGCTCACCCCCACAGAGACACGCAAGATCCTGTTTTTCTACGACGAGCTGCACATGTCTGTAGATTTGATTGATTATCTGATCGAATACTGTGTGGGACGTGACCACCGCAGCATCCGTTATATCGAGACGGTTGCCATGGCATGGAAGGAGGAAGGAATTACCACAGTTGAAATGGCAAAGGATTCCACCTCCCGCTACAGCAAAGAATATTTTTCTGTTCTGAAAGCGATGGGAATTGCCAACCGCAATCCTTCAGACGCGGAAATTTCGCTGATCAATACCTGGACCAGGGACTATGGTTTTGCCATGGAATTGATTCAGGAAGCCTGCTCACGGACAATTCTGCAGACTGGACAGCCAAGTTTTCCATATGCAGACAAAATTCTGCAGCGCTGGAAGGATAAGAATATCCGCACTTTAGGGGATGTCCGTCTTCAGGATGCCCAGCACCAGAAGCGCAAACTGGAAAAAGCAGTGTCGAAAGCAGACAAGCCGAAATCTGCAACTCCAAACCGCTTTAACAATTTCCATCAGCGTGACTACGATTTTGCTGAATATGAGAAGAAACTGCTTAATAAACCAAATTAAATCCTGGAAACAGATTTTTATTTAAAACACATACGAACATCTTACAACCTGGAAGGAGAATTTACATGCCCTTACAGAATTACCAATACGATACTATAATGCGGGAATACAACCGTCGCCAGGCCCGGAACCGCCGCATACAGGAAGAGCATCTTGCTGAAGCCTATGAGAAAATTCCCCGTCTGCGTGAAATCGACGAGGAAGTAGCTACTTTAAGTGCCAGGAAGGCCCGGGCCCTGATCAGCCGCCAGGAAGTCGGCATTGAAGATCTTCGCAATGATATTGCCCTGCTTTCCCAAGAACGCACTGCATTACTGCTTTCTTCCGGCTATCCTGCTGATTATCTGGAGATGAGCTACACCTGCCCTCTTTGCCAGGATACTGGCTATATCGGCAGCCAGAAATGCTCCTGTTTCAAGAAGGCAGAGATCGAACTTCTGTATACACAGTCAAATTTAAAAGAAATTCTTGAAAAAGAGAACTTTGACCACTTTTCTTTTGACTTTTATTCTGATACAATAACAAATGATTCAACGGGACTCACCGAACGTGAGACTGCATGTCGCGCGTATAAGATGGCGAAGGAATTTGTCGCTGACTTTGACAATTCTTTCCAGAACCTGTTTTTCTACGGCGACACCGGTGTGGGCAAGACCTTTCTTTCCCACTGCATCGCTCACGATCTTCTGGACAGTGCACACTGTGTGCTTTATTTTTCTTCATTCGAGCTTTTTGATTTTCTTGCAGGCTCTGCTTTTTCCAGAGGCAATGACGCTCCCGATGATGAACCGATTTTTGACTGTGACCTGCTGATCATTGATGACCTGGGTACAGAGCTTACCAACAGCTTTGTATCTTCACAGCTTTTCCTGTGTATCAATGAGCGGATCATGCGCAAGAAATCTACGATTATTTCCACAAACCTGAAGCTGGAAGATTTCTCAGCAACTTATTCTGAGAGAACCTTTTCCCGCATCGCCAGCAACTATCAGATGACCAAGCTTGTGGGAAAAGATATCCGCATTCAGAAAATTTTTTTAGGAGGAAAGTAAAGAATGGCACAAGAAGAATTGACTACACTTCCCGTTGGAAGACTGGGATTAGTTCCTTTGGAAAGCTGCAGGAGCCTTGGACAGAAAGTCGACGAATGGCTCGTTAAGTGGCGTAAGGAGCGTGAGCATTCAGAATCAGATTCTTTCGCCTTTGAAGGATACAAAAGAGATTCCTATACAATCAAAGTTCAGAACCCTCGTTTCGGTTCCGGAGAAGGTAAATGTGTGATCACCGAGTCCGTGCGAGGAGATGATGTTTATATTCTTGTAGATGTATGTAACTACAACATCTCATATCCAATTGGCAAATACACCAACCTGATGTCCCCAGATGATCATTATCAGGATCTGAAGCGTGTAATTGCAGCTATTGGAGGAAAGGCCCGCCGCGTGAATGTAATCATGCCATACCTTTATGAGGGTCGTCAGAGCAAGCGTATTGGAAGAGAGTCTCTTGACTGTGCTACTTCCCTTCATGAACTGATAAATATGGGAGTTGAAAATATTATCACTTTCGACGCACATGACCCACAGATTCAGAATGCCACCCCACTTCATGGATTTGAGACTGTTCAGCCTTCTTATCAATTTATCAAGGCTCTTCTTAACCATGAGCAGGGACTTCATATTGACAATGAGCATTTTATGATCATCAGCCCGGATGAGGGCAGCATGAGCCGTGCGATCTATCTTGCAAACATCCTGGGTGTTGATATGGGCATGTATTACAAACGCCTTGACTACTCCAAGAATGTAGGAGGAAGACATCCGATTGCAGCCTATGAGTTCCTTGGTCCAAATGTAGCAGGCAAGGATATGATCCTGATTGATGACATGATCTCTTCTGGTGACACTATCCTGAAGATTGCTTCTCTTCTTAAGGACAGGGGTGCCGGCAGAATTTACCTTTGCTCCACTTTCGGTCTGTTTACAGACAACCTTAAGAAATTCGATGAAGCACATGCTGCTGGCGTGTTTGACAAGCTTCTCACTACCAATATGGTATATCAGTCTGAGGAACTTCTTGCAAAACCATATTACATTTCCTGTGATATGAGCAAATACATTGCACTGATCATTGATACACTGAATCATGATATGTCTGTAAGCCATCTGCTGAATCCAGTTGACAGGATTAAACGCTGTGTAAACAAATATATGGCTCAGTATGAGAAATAAATAAAATAATTTGAGGCTGCCCCTTCCAGGTGTCAGCCTCTTGTTTTGTTATAATTTATTTGAACTGTTCAGTACTTTCACAGTTACAAGCTTCGTGATCACTTAACATTCACTGTAACAGTTTTCTAAAAAATGTCAGCCATATCCTTATTATTGGTAAAAAACAGCACCTGCCTGGGCTGTTTTTTCAGCCACCTGAAAACTACCATAAGCTTATCCTGATTCTTCCCATGGAAAATGTCATCCAAAATAACCGGAAAAACAGTTTCATTCGTGAACAACTCAGCAGCAGCCATCTGAATAGAAAAATACAGCATTTCAATATTTTCCTTTTCCAGATTTTCTGCCAAAACAGTTCCCTCTTCCAGACACAGTTCTAAACTCTGTCCCTCATCTCCATAGAACTCTATATATTTTCCATCTGTAAGTTCCCTGAAAATTTGGGATGCCCGAATCCGAATCTTTCTGCCTTTCTCAAGATAAATACTACGTGACAGCTCTTTAATGGTATCCATAGCCAGGTTCAAGGACTGTGTTTCCAGATCTTCAAAAGTAGGAAGTGACATTTCCAGCTCAAATTCCTGATATTCGCTCTGCAAATTCGTAAAAGCAGTCAGTTTCTCACCGTAAATTCCATCAATATCTTCTTTACTGGATTTCAGCTTTTCCTGCTGTGACTGCAAATACACTTTTTTCTTCTTTAGCTTTACAAACTCCATATGCAGCTTTCTTCGTGCAGTAAGTGTATAAACCATTGCCACAACAGCAGCAATGATGCATACATCCATTCCTATTTTAGACATCTCATCAGTTAACTGAAATCTTCCAACAATACCAATAATTCCCACAATAACGGCCAGAATACCTGCTATCACCATTCCCAGATTCTTTTTCTCTATAGTCTGCAGCTGTTCTTCAATCACAGTGGCTTCTTCTTTCCCTGCTGCCGAATAGATTTTTGCCTGCGCCTGAACCACCTGCCCCTTCTGGTCCCGAGTCCATCCAGGTCATTCTGCAGACTTTCCAGTTTCTCGCTCAGTTTTTCCTGTTCTCTCTGAACTGCTTTCCTGCCACGTTCTTTCTGGGTGAGATATCCCTTGCGCCACATCTTCAGCATCTGCTCCGTTCTTCCAAGATCCACCAGACCATCTCCGCTTTTGCTGAGAACAGCCAGTTTATTCTGTAGTTCCTTTGCCATTTCCCTGGAAGAACTACCGCTAAGTGATTCTACCATAACAGTATTGTCGAACAGGTTCTCACTAAATCCCCCAAGGATCCTCTCGAGGGCTCCATTTTCCCCATTTAAAATTTCTCTGGTATCTTCACAGAACAGCTCACAATTATGGATTCCTGCCCCTGTTTCCCGCGTCAGGCGGTAATCTTTTCCATTGTGCTGAAACCATATAGTTCCACCATATTTTTCCCGGGAAGCTTCAGTTCCTGCTTTTTCATAAATTCCATTCTTTTCCTGCATTTCCTCAGGCACTCCAAAGAACATGCTCTTCACAAAGATAAACACAATGTTCATTTCTGTTTCTTTTAGTCCATAGAGCACATTTACTCCAGAGGTCAGTTCTATGTCTTTTTCCCGAAGCCCACCAAAATTATTTATTAATATGCGTTTAAAAATCATATAACCTTATTCCCTCGCACATACATCTCAATTTTACACTGCAATACATATTTTCTGTTACTATCTGCTTTGTGTCAGCTGGAATGTCTTGTCTCCAACAGTGCCTGCAAACCATAGTACAAGGCCTTATCTTCCACTGTATTTCTGTTTTTTTCCATAAAAAAGCAGATATAATCCCCTATCAAAGTTCCGGCATATTTTTTTTGCAGTTCTTCCAGATCATAAGCAGGTCTGGTCTCATCCAGTACTTCTGTAATATTTCCAAAGGATTTCAGTTTTTCCGGAATCAGAAAAAGCTCTGGTTTTCTTTTCCCTTGAAGAATTACACGATATATATTCAGTCCGCCTTTTTTAAATATCTCATCCTTCAAAGCTTCTTCAATAGATAGCTGGGTGCTTTCTTCATTTACATTGAGAAGAAGCTGACTATAGGTTCGAATAGAAAACGGCACAAATCTGGTTTTCACTTTTCCATTTTCAATCCTTCCCTCAATGTAGCCATGTGCTCCCAGATCATTGCTTTCAATTGGCTCAAGAGCTCCGCTGTAAGCAGCCACATCTCTTATTACGTTCTGGGGAGTATGGAAATGACCCAATGCAATATAATCAAAACCTGCTCCTGCAAGCGCAGCTGTATTTAATGGGCAATGGCTTTCATCACCGCCATGAGCTATAAGAATATGCACTCCATCATTTTTCACAGGGCGTACGCCATCATACAAGGGCTGTCTGATCTGTGAATGTTCATAGCTCATTCCATAAACATATACCCCGAATTGCGTATCTTTCACACAGGTTACCTTCTCTTCCGGAAAAAAAGTCACATTCGGTGCCCAGGCGAAACTTCTGTAAAAAGAATTTTCTTTCAAATAATCCCTTTCTCCAGCCATTAAATATACCCGGGTTTCCGGTATCCCAGAAAATAAATCGTTTACTTCTTTCAATTCATATGGAAGCGGCTGACGATGGAACAAATCTCCGGCTATAAATAACAAATCCACCGGATTTTCGCGGATACCCGCAATAACCCGGCGGAATGTTTCCCAGATTTCATTCTTCCGCTTGTCGCTCCATGGGCAGCCTCTGTCAGGCACTGCACCAAGATGTACATCTGCAAGATGAATAAATCTCATTCTTTTACCTCATTTTATAAATCGCAGTTGTTAACTGTTCTCGGGAATGGAATTACGTCACGGATATTGCCCATTCCTGTGAGATACATTACACAGCGCTCAAATCCAAGACCAAATCCTGAATGACGTGTAGAACCATATTTACGCAAATCAAGATAGAAGTCATAGTCTTCTTCCTTCAGCCCAAGCTCTTCCATACGAGCTTTCAGCTTACCATAGTCATCCTCTCTCTGGCTTCCACCGATAATCTCACCAATTCCAGGAACCAGGCAGTCCATAGCTGCAACGGTCTTGCCATCCTCGTTTGCTTTCATATAGAATGCTTTAATTTCCTTTGGATAGTCTGTAACAAAAATAGGTTTCTTAAAAATCTGTTCTGTCAGATAACGCTCATGTTCTGTCTGCAGATCACATCCCCAGGATACTTTATAATCAAACTTGTCATTATTCTTCTCGAGAAGCTCAATTGCTTCTGTATAGGTAACACGACCGAACTCAGAGTTTGCCACATGATTCAATCTGTCAAGAAGTCCTTTGTCCACAAAAGAATTGAAGAAGTTCATTTCCTCCGGAGCATTCTCAAGAACATATCTGATCACATATTTCAGCATCGCTTCTGCAAGATTCATGTTGTCTTCAAGATCAGCAAATGCACACTCAGGCTCGATCATCCAGAACTCAGCTGCATGACGTGTGGTGTTGGAGTTCTCAGCACGGAAAGTTGGTCCAAATGTATATACATTACGGAATGCCTGTGCAAATGTCTCACAGTTCAACTGACCGCTTACAGTCAGATTTGTCTCCTTGCCAAAGAAATCCTGAGAATAATCAATATTTCCCTTATCATCTGTAGGAATGTTATTCAGATCCATGGTTGTAACCTGGAACATCTCACCTGCACCCTCGCAGTCACTTCCTGTGATCAGCGGAGTGTGTACATAAACAAATCCTCTCTCCTGAAAGAATTTGTGTATTGCATATGCACAGAGGGAACGTACACGGAAAACAGCCTGGAAGGTATTGGTTCTGGAACGAAGATGTGTGATCGTTCTTAAATACTCAAGGCTGTGACGTTTCTTCTGAAGTGGATAATCTGGTGCGGATGTTCCCTCTACAGAAATTTCTGCAGCCTGGATCTCAAATGGCTGTTTCGCCTGTGGAGTCGCTACCAGAGTTCCCTTTACAATAATCGCTGCGCCTACATTCAGTTTGGAAATCTCAGCAAAATTGTCCATTGTATCATGGTAAACGATCTGAAGGGTCTCAAAATATGTTCCATCATGGAGAACAACAAATCCAAAGGTCTTGGAATCACGAACGCTTCGTACCCAGCCGCCTACAGTAATCTCCTGATCCAGGTATTTATCCCGTTCTCTGTAAATCTCTTTTACTGTTGTAAGTTTCATAATTAGTTCCTCTTTCTCCTCATTTTTCCAAACACTCATTTCTCTATAGTATAGACTATTCCTCTTATTCGCGCAAGGATATTTTTCCAGGGAATAAAAGAAGATCCTGTCTGTTAAGCTTCGACACTTTTGGACAAAGATCTTCTCTTCTGTAAGTACTTTTCTATTGCAAAGTTGCCTCATTCTCAGTATTTCTCTAAACGTTTAATGCAATATAAGATAATCCAGACAATACTTAAAAATTCGTTTGTAAGTCTTGGTGGTGTAATGAAGTCCATCATCGTCTGGCAGGTCAACTCCAGTTCCACTAATATTGGTACCATATCCATTCTCCATCAGATAAGAATACGTATCAATATATTCGAAAGTGCTGCCAAGAGCACTACCCACAACAGAATTGAATTTGCGGATTACTTCTTCTTTTCGGATTGCATTCTTACCAAGATATTCGATTGTCTTACTGTTTACCGGATTCACCGACATAAAGAACAGCTTGCAGTTCTTTTTCTGTAAGCTCTCAGCAATCTCCTGATAATAAGAAATATAATCATACATATTTCCAGGATCGTTTACTCCCAGATTAAAAATAACCGCAGTCGGTTTCAGAACGGAATAATTCTCTTCTGCAATAGAAAGAACCGTATTCATTCCCTGAGACTTCAGCCATTCAAGGCCCTTTCCCTCTTCGTATACAAAATCAATATCACGCAGCAGATTCGACTCATAATACCCTGAATTTAAATTTTGCAGCGTTCTCTGCATACGATTGGTACGGGAGTCTCCTACAAAAATAATGTGATTGTACCCCCGGCTGCTGCCATTTCCAATCTTCCAGCTGCTTGCGGATTGCAGAAGCTCTGAAAGAGTCAGGTCTTCCTCAGCGGAACGGTTAAACACAACTGCATACAGCTTTATGTTGCTGTTTACTGTAATAGTATCACCAGCTTCATAACGCGGTGCTGTGCTTTTTCCTAACTGGATATCCCATCCCATAAAGGTGTATCCGGATGCATTTCTTACAGACGGCAATGTATAAGAACTTCCAGATGCTACATTCTCTGTCTTGTAAACGGTTCCATCATTCTTGCACAAAGCCACTGTAAATGTTGTATCTGATTCGTAAACAGCGTATAATTTTATATTTTTTTTGATTCGAATCTTCTGACCCTCTGTATACGCTGCTTGGGAAGCATTCTTTTTAGTACTCCATCCAACTGCCTTATAGCCGCTTTTTTGTGGAAGCTCTGGCAAGGTAAGATATCCGTTTTTTGTAACAGCTTTGTTTAGTTTCTTAAATACTGTACTGGTGCTTCCGGTATTATCATAGAAATAAACTTTATATATACCAACTTTTTTACGCACCGCGTACAGATTTATATTCTTTTTCAGACGTATTTTTTTCCCCGCGGCATATACCGCTTTGGTATCGTTTTTCTGAGTGGACCAGCCAAGATTTTTGTATCCGGTAATTGCAGGAACTGCCGGAAGCTTAATTTTTTTCCCGGCACTTACCTTTATACGCAGCTTGGAATAAGATGTTTTTCCACTTTGATTCCAGAATCTGACAACTACGTTCTTAGTGGCCGCCTGTACAGACTGAACACCACTAATCCCAATTTTTCCATCATTTCTAAATGAAACTCCGAACAAAATCAACATTGTGGCCAACAGAACCCGGAAAATCCTATTTTTTCTTTTTGTTTTATTTTTCATAGGCACTCCTCTGCTTTTTAATGTCTCTCCTGCTTTCATCATCTGCACAGAAAATAAATAGTTCTTATTTCATCTTCTGTGCTGTCTTCAGTATAATCAAACGGACACATTCTTTCAACCCCAAAAGATTGTCTTTATGATTTGGTTACAAATTTTCAATAAAACGCATAAATGCAGCTCTGCCCTCTCCTGTACATTTGTAAACACCAGCATCTTCCAGCACGTGAACAAACACATTTCCAACTTCTTTATGAAGAACCTCTTCAATATTGTCTTTATCAAGATGATCGTACTTCGGAAGGAATTCTTTTACCCACTGCGCATGTTTTTCAATCTTCTCATTAGAAGCAACATCCTTGCCATCCAGAATATATTCTTCCAAAAGCTCCAGTTCTTCTTTTAGTCGCGCAGGGAGAACTGCCAAGCCCATAACCTCGATCAGACCGATATTCTCCTTCTTAATATGATGGTACTGTGCATGCGGATGATATACGCCAAGAGGATTTTCTTCTGTGGTAATATTGTTTCGCAGAGTCAGATCCAACTCATACATATCACCTTTTTTACGTGCGATCGGAGTGATCGTATTATGAGGTTCACCATCCGTTTCTGCAAAAATGAATGCAGCCTCATCTGTATAGCCTCTCCAAACCTCCAGCACATGAGTTGCCAGATCAATCAGGCGCTTCTCATCTTTATGACGGATACGAAGTACAGACAGCGGCCATTTTACAATACCAGCCTCCACATCCTCATAGCCCGGAATAGTTACATATTTCTCAATTTCAGCCTTTGCCATAGCAAACGTATAATGGCCGCCCTGGAAATGATCGTGACTGAGAATAGAACCTCCCACAATCGGTAAGTCTGCATTTGACCCCAGAAAATAATGTGGAAACAGCTTCACGAAATCAAACAGCTTGATAAATGTGTTTCTCTCGATTTTCATAGGTGTGTGCTGGAAATTAAATACAATACAATGCTCATTATAATAAACATAAGGAGAGTACTGCATTCCCCACGGACTGTCATTGATTGTGATCGGAATGATTCTGTGATTCTCTCTTGCAGGATGATTTGCGCGGCCTGCATATCCCTCATTTTCCGGACAAAGCAGACATTTGGGATAGCTGCTTGATTTGATAAGCTTTGCCGCAGCAATAGCTTTCGGATCTTTCTCTGGCTTAGAAAGGTTGATTGTAATATCAATTGCTCCATAAGGAGAATCCACAGTCCATTTCTGGTCTTTCTTTACACGATAACGACGAATATAATCACTGTCCTGGCTTAATTTATAGAAATAATCTGTTGCTTCTTCCGGAGATTTCTCATATTTTTCCCAGAAAGACTTCTGTACCTGAGCCGGGCGGGGCATAAGACAGTTCATTAATCTTGTATCAAACAGATCTCTGTAAACCACACTGTCCTGAATCAGACCACGTTCTACAGCTTCGTCTAACAGTTCTTTCAGAACTTCTTCCAGATTAATATCAGAATATTCCTCTGCCGGTTCTGTGTATTCATCTTCTTTAAAAACATCAAGAAGAAGATTTGTTGTATAGTTTTTCTCACAGGCAGGAGTCAGCCCTGTCTCAATTCCATACTGTACCAGTTTTTTAATACTTTCGCTTAGCATTTTTCTGTCCTTTCCTGTTGCTTTATTTTAACAGTCTGTCCTCCACCACAGACAGACTGTTAACCACCACTTTGCTGCATCTTTCACATCTAGCATTTTTTGCATACATGTTCAATATCGGACTGTACCGGCTTTCCCAACAGCCACTTTAAAGCTTCAGTTTCTCAACATAACTTATAAAAATATTGCCGGCCTTTTCAAACAGCTCCGTACTGTCATTCATACCGTAAGGATAAGTTTCCCCTTTCTGCGGATCGTACAGATATGTGTTATATTCATCATATCCAATGATCACAACACTGGTATTATCCCCGGTCTTGGCAATTACCGGACGCTGGGCGCTGACCTCATATAAGACACTGTCTAATGTACAACCAGACAAATCAATGATAGTACCCTCATCCCCAAGAGCCTCCTGCAGTGCTGTAACATCCAGGGATGCACTCTTCATTGCTTCCGGCACATCCTCCAGATTAAGAGTCAGCTTTGTCTTCTTATTTCCACGCTCCCATACATACTGCTGAGCACGATTCAGCACAACACCAGTCTGATCATCTGCTCTTTGAAGCGCAAGTGCAGGATCTGTGAATGTACTGTCCAATCCTCCTTTTGCATAAACATAGTAAATATCTTCCTCAGGAATCTGCGTATCCAGAATAATACGGTCATCACCTATATTTTTCATTTTTGCATAAACAACTAACGGTTCCTGAATTTCAGGCGTTTCAGTGAGAGCCAGTCGTATCTGAGTTCCGGTTCTGGAATTTGTCACAAGTTCCACGGATACAGTATTGGTCGAGGCTTTGGAATTATTCAGAATATTATCCTTGCTTACTGCTTTGTATCCTTTTTTTGTCTTCTTGGACAACTGAAATTCCATCATAGTGTTTCCCATGGTAATATCAGTTACATACAATCCATCCTGATGATATTCTTTTTTCAAAGTTCCATCAAATCCTTCAATACGGACCGTATGAATCCCCGTAGTCTCATGACCATTATCGTCTGCGATCACATCTCCATCAACTACGATTCCATAAACAAGATCTTCATTCATAAATCCATTCAGCACTAAAGACTGTCCTGAAGATGGTGCAAGACTCCTGGTTTCTAATGTTTCAAAATCTATTTCTTTTATATTTCCGGCGCTTTCACCTTCCTGAATGATCCATGCAGCATGTGCACCTGTATCCGAAACAGCAAAGTCATCTATTTTAATTCCTTCCTCAAGAACCTCACTGGTACCATCTGAAATGTTTATCTTATAAAGCTTATTTGCAAATAAAAGATAAAGAGCATTTTCTGTACTGACATAGGATAATGTTCCAAGATCCTCTTTCAGGAATTCGTAGGATTCTGTAGACGGAATAAATACTTTTTCTTCCACCACATTCTGATCATTGCTGTAATGATATACACAAACACCACAGTATCCTTCCCGAACGCCTCTGTTCATATATCCATAAAGAACAAAGTCCACATCTCCGTTATCTTCCACACGGATGATCTTTATATTATGCTGGTATCTGGAATCCCTGAAATCTCCATCCGTTTCTTTGCGAAAACTGAAAATTCTGGAAAATTTTCCATCATCAGGAGAATAAGACCATAAATCCCCTTCCTGAACGAAAGCAAGAACTCCTGCGTTTTCATTCATCATATATTCCACATTTTTGTCTCTGACTCCAAGTAAAAGCCCCTTGTCGGAAATGCTGATGGAGCTTTCCTCAAATACCTGTGATGCACTTCGTTTAAAATCCAGAAGCATGATTCTGGTTTCAGTATAACGCATCCGGTAAAATTCTGTCACATCATAGATTTCCTGGTTTCCATTTTCATCCAGTGCCGCAATCTGATATTCAACAGAAAGACTGGCTGTGGTTTCATTAATATCCTTCACTACAGGAATTCCCTTTCTGTAAATCTGAGGGTTCAGATTGCCCCAGCTGATCTGGGCAAATGTAGAATTGATATTAATGTCTGTATAGTTGGTAGACGTACTGGATGTGTCTGATTCCAGGTAAGCAGTCAGATCCTCGGCGGACGCTTTATCCAGACATTTTTCATAAAAGCTCGCAACAAACTTCACGTACTGAGCAGCATTCACATTGGATCTGGAAACTACTCTTGTATAGTAATAAGCTGTTCCCTTATTTGTCTCAAGAGATAATTGCAAAGAATACTCCTGATTCATCAAAAGATCACTGCTCAGCTTAATTGTTGTTGTCAGATAGCTGTCCTGTTTATCCAGACTTTTAATCTTACGGTTTTCCAGTACCTTACTGCCATCTGAAGTACGTATCTCATAGGAAAGGCTTTTCACCTTTGTATCATAGGCATTTATGACAAAGGACAGTTCCTTGGATGTATCAATAGGCGTCACACTGTCCCTGGTAAAATCAGACTGCATAGGCTGTGCATAACCATACATCCTGTTTGCATAATTTCCATCAAAATCAACCATTACCTCCGGAAAAACCGGATCATTCATATCAGAGCGGTCATCCGTAGTCTCACTATTCAGCAGGAACGAACTTCCTGCCACGCCGAGAACAAAAACAAACAGGAGAATCACTGCTCTGCGTAAAAATTTAATCATTCTTTCTCCTCTTAACTCTCTGATTGTACCTCCCCTTCACGGTACAGAAGTCTTTCCAGTGTAGGATTTATATGCAGTTCCTTCATAAGCTGCACTGTACTCTTCATATCTTTTGGTTTGCCTGTCTTTACAGCACGGATCAGCAAATTCTTGGGTGTATGCTCCATATCAATAAATTCCAGAATCTGAGTTTCGTATCCCATACTTTCCAGCAGATTGGCTCGAATTCCATCTGTCATCAAAGCAGCCATTCTCTCCTTAAGAATGCCATATTTCAGTACAGGCTCCAACACTTCATTTTTTATCTGTCTATTTACCTCATGCTGACAGCAGGGTACAGACAAAATAACTTTCGCTCCCCATTCCACAGCCTTCGCAAGAGCATAATCTGTAGCTGTGTCACAGGCATGCAAGGTTACTACCATATCAACAGAAGAAACACCTTCATAATCAGCAATATCTCCCTGATAAAAATGCAGTTTTTCATATCCATACTTTACTGCAAGATGATTACATTTTTCTATTACATCTGTTTTCAGATCCAGACCAATAATATTTACATCATAACCTTTCAGTTCTCTCAGATAGTAATACATGGCAAATGTAAGATAGGACTTTCCGCATCCAAAATCAAGAATGGTCACTTCCCGCTGTTGATCCAGTCTTGGAAGAATGTCCTGAATAAATTCCAGAAATCGATTGATCTGTCGGAACTTATCGTATTTTTGGGTAATAATCCTGCCTTCCTTATTCATAACACCAAGATCAACAAGAAAGGGGACTGGAATATTTTCCTTAAGTATGTACTGCTTTACACGATTGTGGGCCAATATCTGCGTGCCCTTGCTGAAAGTCTTGTCCTTTCCGAAAGCCAGACCTTTTCCATTTTCGGGATGACGTCTGGTCTTTATGGTCATCTTTCCTTTTTTGCTTACCAGAATAGTTCCATCCAGCGCCATCCCACTTGCCTGAAGCTGAGAAAAATCATGCTGCAGCCCCGCTTTTAAATATGAGATCAGTTCCTCTCTGGAATAATTTTTATGGAGCACCTTCGTCCCTACAGTTTCAGAAGCCTGATAAACCACCTTCCCCCGGATTTCTACCGGGCGTATTTTTACTTTGGATGGTCCGTTCCCTCTGCTGCCGCTTAGGATAGCTTGACACAGCTGTTCATTTATCTGTTCCTCTAAATATTCATCTATTGTTTTCATTTTTATTATAATTATTTTCTTTTATATTCTGTAATCGTTACTGTTCACTCCGCTCACAGCAACCTCTAATTGTCATTTTGATGCGTCTTATCTGTAAAAATCTCCCCTGCATCTTCTTCGTCGGCATCTTCTTCGTGATATTTCATGAAAAAGAAGCACTTCTACCAGATCACCAAGAAGTCCATCAGACATTGCTTCCATATCAGCCTCTGATCTTACTTCATCCACGATCTTCCTTCCAAGGTGATACAACATAAACCTGTCAGGATATTCATCGTAAAGCCGGCTGCCTTCATAATCCTGAAGATCACATTCTTCTTCCACTTTTTCCTGTATCTTTCTGGCAGTGTCCGGATAGTAGGATTTCATCAGAAAAAATTCCTCTTCTTGTTCCTTTTCTCCCCGGTAGAGCAAGGGATTTGCATAGCTTGTGTAAAATGGATAAAAATCTTTATATATCATATCAGCAATTTCGATTCCTTTTCCATTTCACTCTCATTATATGCAAGCTTCCGTTTTTCGGTCAATTGCACCATTTTTCAAATACGCGCCAGCATATTTAAAGTAAGCCTCACACTATGGTCAACAGCTGCTTTCTCAAATTCGCTGTAATCCATCTGCGCACTTCCATCAGCCTTATCAGAAATAGCACGGACAACCAGAAACGGAATTTCATTTAAGTATGCTGCCTGTCCAATGGCTGCACCTTCCATTTCAGTCGCATATGCTGAAAACTCTGATACAATTCGATTCTTAACATCCTGATCGCAGACAAACTGGTCTCCAGAAGCAATTCTTCCTTCAAATACCTGAATATCCGGATTTACTTCCTTACATACTTCTGCAGCAAGTCTGCGGAGATTATCATCTGCATTAAAGAAAAATACAGGCATTTGCGGAATCTGTCCCTTGCGGTATCCAAATCCGGTAGCATCCATATCATGCTGTACAACATCTGTGGAAAGAACAATATCACCAATATTAATATTTTTATTTAAGCTTCCTGCAATTCCTGTATTAATGATCGCATCTACTGAAAATACATCTGCCAGAATCTGAGCACAGATACCAGCATTTACCTTGCCAATTCCGGAACGCACTACAACAACCTTTTTTCCAGCAAGTATTCCCTCATAAAAATCCATGGAAGCTTTTTTTATAATTCGTACATCTTCCATTTTTTCTTTTAAAATCGCAACTTCAACTTCCATTGCGCCAATAATACCAATTGTTTTCATTTAGCATTCTCCTCTGTTTTTGAAAGTTAACTGCTTCTTCATCTGACATTATACCAAAACTTCTTGCTATATCCAACTTAAATTTGGCATGGAAACTTATAATATCTTCTGCTATAATGAGAGAAGGTGCAAAGCTATTGCTGTTCATAACCTGACCAGCGTTCCTGAGCTCCTGATTTTACATAACGATTGGAGGAAAAAACAATGGAATATAAAACAAAAGGTGTTTGTTCTATGGCAATTCAATATGATATTGATGATGAACAGAAAGTTCACAATGTGAAATTTATTGGTGGATGTTCTGGAAATACACAGGGAGTTGCCAAACTTGTAGAAGGTATGCCGGCGAAAGAAGTAATTGCACGCCTGGAGGGAATCCAGTGTGGACGCAGACCTACTTCATGCCCTGACCAGCTTGCCACTGCTTTAAAAGAAGCGATTTCATAATTACTTCCCCGGGATTTTTGTCCCGGGGATTTCTTTTCAGACTGTAACACTTACCCATCAGTTCTGTCCCATTTATCACATAAAGATTGGACATCCCTTGAAAACTTCTCCAGATCTTTGTTTGCACAGCCCTCGTTTTTGCGTATGACGGAAAGCAGTCTGTATCCAAGCGCAAGCAGCTTTTCGTATACCTTTGCAGCCTTAGATGCTTTTTGTAACGCAGCAGGCTTCTGTATCTTAACGCCCTCTGCCTCGTACAGAAATTCGCCTTCAGCCAGATCAAATTCTGTTCCACTGAATGGCGCATATGCATCATAGTTCATCTCATCACGCAGTCTTGCAGCAAACAGTTCTGTCACAGTATCCTCGCCATGAGTAACAAACACTTTCTGAGGCTTTACTTCAAATGCTTTTATCCAGTCAACCAGACCATTTACATCTGCATGGCCACTGATTCCCGGCATACGGCAGATTTTTGCTGCAACGTGCACCGGTTCACCAAAGAGTTTTATTTCCTGAGTTCCTTCCAAAAGGGCGCGTCCCGGAGTTCCAACAGCCTGATAGCCCACAAAAAGAATGGTGCTGTCCTCCCGCCACAGATTATGTTTCAGGTGATGTTTAATTCTTCCTGCATCACACATTCCACTGGCAGAAATAATCACCTTACAGTCATCATCGAAATTGATTGCTTTTGAGTCTTCACTTGTTACGGATATCTTCAAACCAGGAAAGCTAAGAGGATTGATTCCTTTTCGAATAAGTTCCAGAGCCTCGTCATCAAAACAATCATATTTATGAATACCGAAAATATTTGTTGCTTCATTTGCAAGAGGGCTATCTACAAACACTTTAAAATTATCATGCCCGTGAATAAGGCCTTCTGCTTTTATCTGTCTGATAAAATACAGCATCTCCTGCGTTCTTCCCACTGCAAAAGAGGGAATTACCACATTACCGCCCCGGTCAAAGGTCTCCTGAATGACATCTGCCAGAAGGCGCACATAATCTGGTCTCTCTCCGTGGCTCCGGTCTCCGTATGTAGATTCCATTACCACGTAGTCTGCTTTTCTAAAATAGGCAGGGTCTTTTATAAGCGGCTGATTTTTGTTTCCTATATCTCCCGAAAATACAATTGTTTTTTCAACTCCAGCTTCACAGATATTCACCTCAATACTGCTTGATCCAAGAAGGTGACCTGCATCAATAAACTTTACTCTCAGCCCCTCGCCAAGAATTATTCCAGTCTCATATGGACAGCCTACAAAATTACGAATAACCCCTAATGCATCCTCCATGGTATAAGCTGGAACAAATTCAGGCTTCCCCTGACGTTTTGCCTTGCGGTTACGCCATTCTGCCTCAAACATCTGGATATGGGCACTGTCACGGAGCATAATATCGCAAAGATTACAGGTTGCCTCTGTGGCATATACAGGTCCTTTAAAGCCTTTTGCGTAAATAGCAGGAAGATTTCCGGAATGGTCCATGTGTGCATGTGTTAAAAGCACAAAATCTAATTCTCCCGGAGGCACAGGAATATCTTTATTTTCATAATAATCAGGTCCCTGTTCCATTCCACAGTCTACAAGAAACTTTTTTCCTGCTGCTTCCAGGTAATAGCAGCTCCCGGTAACTTCATGTGTTGCTCCAATAAAAGTGATCTTCATACAGATTCCCCCTTTTACCCGAACTCTTACTTATATTATATATATTTTTCTGTTTTTATGGCATAACATCTTCACTATTTATAATATGCTGAACAGAGCTGACAAATTTCGCTGAATCAGCCTGGCTTGCCATACTTCCGGCAAGAATACCGATTGCAGCAAGAACTGCAATCCCTGCTGCCTTTCCATATTTGTACCAGGGTTTATTTTCTTCTTTTTCAAACTGACGTAGCTTATCAGAAAATCCTGCAATAAAATCAATTTTCTCAGCTGAACTTTCTGTTGATTGAGCATCTTTTAGATTTTCCTCTTTGGACGCCTCGTTCCGGAATCCTGGAAACTTCACTATTTCAGCAGTCTTTGTATCATTATTCATAGCTTTTGCAGAATTGGCCTCATTTATTTTATCTTCATCCAGTTTGCCTTCTGCTTTCATTTTCTTTAAAAACTGCTGATACGCCTCATCCAGTTCCTCATCCGAAATCTCAAAATCATTTGCAGCATTTCCAAGAAGACTTTCTTCTATCATTTTTGCTTCTTTGATCATTTCAGCTTCTAACAGACTGTCGGTTTTCTCTCCTATCTTTTTTTTGTTCATTTTTTTCTCCCAGATTTTTTTCTTTTCTTGACAATTCCCTTTTAGGGGTTCATATTTATTAAATAGGTCGCTATTCACAAAGTGAACTGTAACTATTAAACACTTATTCAGGAGGATCCTATGAAGCATATTATCCTTACCGGCGGTGGTACTGCCGGACACGTTACCCCGAATATTGCTCTGATTCCCGCTTTACAGGAAAAAGGTTATAAAATTTCTTACATCGGCTCCTACAATGGTATTGAAAAACAGCTTATTGAGGAGCTTGGTATTCCTTACTATGGAATTGCTTCCGGTAAATTAAGACGATATTTTGATTTGAAAAACTTTTCAGATCCATTTCGCGTTATAAAAGGCTATTTTCAGGCTAAAAGTCTTATGAAAAAATTAAAACCTGATGTAGTATTTTCCAAAGGCGGCTTCGTAACAGTACCAGTGGTAATTGCCGCAGGCAAGCGCCACATTCCGGCAATCATCCATGAATCTGATATGACTCCGGGTCTTGCTAATAAGCTTTGCCTTTCTTCCGCCGCAAAAGTCTGCTGTAACTTTCCAGAAACTGTAAATAATCTTCCAAAAGATAAGGCAGTTCTTACAGGTACTCCTATTCGTCAAGAGCTTCTCCATGGTAATAAAGAACACGCTCGCGCATATTGTGGTTTTACTTCAGATAAACCAGTTCTTTTGGTAATTGGCGGCAGTCTGGGTGCTGCTTCTGTAAACGAAAATGTACGAAAAATTCTTCCTGAACTGCTGAAAGAATTCCAGGTTATTCATATTTGTGGCAAGGGAAAAACGGATGAAAGTATCCAGCTGACAGGTTATGTCCAATATGAATATGTTCAGGAACAGCTTCCTGACATGTTTGCATTGGCAGATGTAGTAATCTCCCGTGCAGGAGCTAATGCTATCTGTGAACTTGCCGCACTTTCAAAGCCAAATCTCTTAATTCCATTGTCCGCAAAGGCAAGCCGCGGTGATCAGATTCTCAATGCCCGCTCCTTCGAGCGCCAGGGTTACAGTATGGTACTGGAGGAGGAAGAGATTACAGAAGCGTCTCTCTTAGAGGCAATCCGTAAACTCTATCAGGAACGTAATAAATATATTGCGGCTATGTCGGCTGGCAAAAACTTAAATTCTATTCAGCATATTGTGAATCTCATTGAAGAATGTATTCATTCCTGATTTTACACTGCATACCTCTGTTATTTAACAGAGGTATGCTTTTTAATTTTACTCTTTTTCCAGTCTTAAGATTTCTGCTAAAAGCCATTTTCTGGCTCTAAGTACTCTGTTATTTACATTGTTTCTTGTATAGCCAAATTCGCGCGCTACTTCTTCAGTAGATACACCTTCCATTACAACTCGCATAAAAATCATATAGTTAATTAAATTTTTCCGTCGCAGGCCTTCAAATGCCATTGATAAATATTTCTGTTTTTCCAGCCCCAGTAATGCCGCTTCTGCGCTTTCTGTAGTACGATACTGCAATTCAGCCACATCATTGTCAAACATTACTTCCCGCTTTACATATGATTTTCTCAGGTAGTCCCTTCCTTTATTGGTTGTTTTCCATACCACCAATGCGTGAAGCTTTTCTTCGCTGGAAGCATCCAGTCTCTCTTTTATTTCGTAAAAGTATGAAAATACCTCCTGTGTAACATCCTCGGCTGTAAAACGGCTTTGTACAATTCCATTTGCGATTTTAACAGAGACTTTATAATACCGTCTGTAAAATGTGTTAAATTCTTCGCTATTCATCTTGTGTACCCCGTTTTCTAGCAGCTTTTCAATTTCTCCAGGATTTCATTTTTCACCTCATCCGTTAAAGTTCCAGGTTTCCAGGTAATTCCCACCTGATCTCCTTCATATCTCGGAATCAGATGCATATGAAAATGAAAAACAGTCTGTCCTGCCGGTTCGCCATTATTTTGTACAATGTTAAAACCATCGCACTTTAACGCCTCGGTCATTTTTGTGGCCATTTTCTTTGCCAGAATCATTGCTTTCGCAGCCATATCATCTGATATCTCATAGATATTAGCCGCATGCGCTTTCGGCAAGATCAAGGCATGTCCTTTACTTGCAGGACCCAGATCCAGAATTACTCTGAAGTCTTCATCTTCATACAATGTTGCTGATGGAATCTCTCCGTTTGCAATTTTGCAAAAAATACAATCACTCATAGTCTTATCCTCCCAAATAGAATATATAAATTATACGTCTAATAATAGCGAAAATCACATTTTTTCCAAAATTTTTTAAAAAATTTTTGGAACAGTATTTTTTATCTCTGTCGAATAATCTCGATTTTTTAAGTACGATTTTGTTTGTCATTTGTCCACTTCAATGATACACTTCACTTGAGGTGAGCTTATGAAAAATAATTTAATCTTAAACAAAAAACAGGATGAATTTCATCTGATACTATCACGATTTTCCCATGAGATACGCAATCCCATAGCACTTATTAACAGTGAGATTCAGATGATTGAAGACACACATCCTGAAGTTGTCTCATTTGATTACTGGAATGATATTACAGCTAATCTGGAGTATACAAAAGAATTGTTAAATAATCTTTCAGATTACAACAATGCCCATAAACTTGAGCGAAAAAAAACTGCTTTTACTGCCTATCTTAAGGAAATTATTTCCAGCATCCAGCCCACTTACCAGTACCTGGGCATTGCTTTAAAAACTGATATTTCGCCTTCACTGCCTGCCCTCTTTATTGATCCCATTAAATTAAAGCAGGCTTTACTGAATCTGCTCAGAAATGCAGCAGAAGCAATTTCCAGTGCTGATGGAAAAGTAAAATTATGTGCTTTTTCCAGTGACCAAAGGGTACATATTGTCATAACTGACAATGGATGCGGCATACCGGAATCACAGCTGAATGAAATTTTTACTCCATTTGTAACATTCAAAGAGGGTGGAACCGGACTGGGGCTGGCAATCACCAGAGAGATCATCCAGGCTCACAGCGGAAACATTTATGCAGAAATTGAATCCGATGGGGAAACATCCTTCCACATTGTTCTGCCAGAAAAATTTCCCGGATGATAAAGAACTGCCGCCAGGATAAATCCACAAACCATGCCGCCAACATGGGCTGCATTATCTACACCAGTACTTGTAAAACCGAAATACAATGAGAATCCGGCCATGATCATCATCTGTCGTACGGAAATATACTGAATTCTTCCATGATTTCGAATAACTACATAGAGCATTGCTCCCATTACTGCAAAAACGGCACCAGAGGCACCAGCTGACACTGCATAATCCGCTGATTTCATTTCCATAATAAAAGAAAAAATATTTCCACCAAGACCGCCAAGAAGGTAAATTAAAATAAATTTAATCTTCCCTACAACCGGTTCCAGGCGCTGTCCCAGTACAAAAAGGACAAGCATATTATTGGCAATATGATAAATTCCAAAATGCAGAAACATACAGGTAAATAACCTGTATATCTCTCCATTTTCAAGAATCAGCGGTGGATAGGCGGCTCCACATTCAATCATGTGAGCAGTATTTTCTGATCCGCCGGTAAAATCAACAACAAGAAATATCAATATATTCAGAAGTATAAAAAGAACCGTTATTGGTTCTTTTTTTATTTCTTCCACGCCATCACCTCGATATTTTCAGTCTACTTTCAATACTGTTTTCGTTACTTTCTGATAATAGAATAAGTATAGCACAATTTCTCTGATACCTCAACAGATCAGACCCGGTAAATTTTTAAAATCTGTTATTTTATTTCAGAAACACATACCTGGCCTGCGCAAAGTCTATCTGATCCTGATCCTGAAGGCAATATTCCTCATCCCCTTTTAAAATTTTGCCATTTACAGATGTTCCATTGCGTGAATTCAAATCCGTAAGATAATATTCTCCCTCCCGTTTCCGTATCTTCGCGTGTATCCGGCTTACTGTAGGAAGTTCGATCACCGCATCCGCTGCATTCTCCATTTTTCCAATTACCGTAAGTTCATTCTGAAGATAAATCGTAGCAAGTTCACCAGGTTCACGGCTTACAAGAGTTGCCGGTCCAGTAACAATATTCGCAGATAAAACCACTGTTTCGCCGCAATTTTTTTGTGATATTGATATTTTTTCTTTTTGGTGCAATACTTCTGCTGTATTTTGCATTGAAGTCGTGTTTCTTTCAATGCTATCTTTAAAGTTCACCTTATCTTTTCCTGAGTCTTCACTCACTTTTTTATTTTCTCTTTTATTCTGTATTTCCAGATGTCCCTTTTTCTCATGTCTGATGCAATTCTTATTCTTTATAACGGACACACCCCAGGTACACAACATTCCAATTACCATAATCCCAGCTGCCACTCCCAGAATAACCTGCATAGATACCCTCGGCAGATACCCCAGTGTTTCTGCGGCCACAACCACCAGTGCAAAAAATCCAGCTGCTACACACCAAATCAAAAATCCTTTAGACGTACCCCCAACATCTTTTTTCTTTTTTTCAGATAATTCTTCCTCCCAAAGCAACTCTTCCAGATGTTCTTCCTGAGGCTTTTCCTCTTTTGACTCCCCATAATTTTCAAACAGATCAATTTTCTCACTGCCATCTGAATTACACCTTTTCTCTGTCATAGTGCCTGATTCCTGCAAAATTGAGGAACCAACTGTTTTTTCTATTTCCTCTCTATCCTGATAAAGTTCCTTTTTTATATATTCCAAATGAAAACTGTCTTCCAAAGCTCTTCTGTATATTCCATACCCAAGCATTACAGCCTTTGAGTCTTCATGATCCAGAATCGGAAGAATATACTCTGTCAGTTCCTGAAATTTCTGTCTCACATCTTCATCATATCCAGGAAGATAACAAAAATAGATCTGTCTCTTTTCCACATCTACATACATATACTCTGGCTTCAATACTAACCTGCATGGATTCAGCAAATATTCTGACATATCTTCCATCACCTGCACAAATCCCCCCAGGATCATCTGAAGATCTTCGTAACCCATTTTCTTTTCTTCATAAAGAGAAAGCAAAGACTGTTTGGAGGTAATGTCATAACACACCATAAACTGTCCATCAACTCCCTGCACTCTGCATTTTAGAATAGATGGAATCGAATTGCCAACCAGCATTCTCATCTGATAAGAAGAAGTATCTGGTTCTTCATTTTCATACAGCACAAGATAATTTCCATTTATATCTCTTTTATATTCTGATTTCATTTTTTACCCCTTCAGCTTATTTGACACTTCAAAAAGTCCCTTTACTTTTCGGATCCAGGTTACCGGTTTTATTACTTTTACACTTCCCTTTACCTGCAAATGACTGTTAAATCCTCCATATACGGAAAACATATCAAGATCATACGTTACCTGCACTTTTTTTCCTTCGCTGACCTGAAGTTTCAGGTTTTTGCTTTCATAAAATCCGGTGTTCCCAAGTTCTTTTCCTTTTTTTAATGCTTTATCACGACTTTTCCCTTCTGGCCGTGCCGTTTCCATACTGCCGTCAAGAGCTGCTTCGTAAGCCGCGGCTGTGAGCCAGACCTTATTATGTACGTAAAAAAACAAATACAAAGTTATCATCACAACCAGCAAAAGCAACGGCATTAAAAGTGCTGCTTCTATTGTCATGCTTCCCTTTTTTATTCTCTTTTTCAATAAATTAAACCTCCAATATATCCCAACATAAGGAATGGAACGAAAGGCATCTCAGTCTTTTTCCCTTTGCCTGACAGAAATAACACCACAATTCCCCAAAAACAGCAGCAAAAAAGTCCCAATAAAAATGCTGACAAAAGTTCCTCAAAAGGCAGTACTGTCCCAAGCGACAGAAATAAAAGACCATCTCCCATCCCGACAGCGCCTTTCGAGATGATACTGAGCCCGATCACAGCGGCCCCCATACAGACATTCCATACCAGATTCACACTCACAGTTCCAAGAAAACATGCTCTTACCATTCCCACAATTCCAAATACACCAATTGACAAAAGTGAAACTTCTCTTGTGTGTATATCTTTCCAACTGTTAATTCCAAGAAATGCAAGAATACAAATTCGTTCCATTATTTTATTCCCCTTCCATTTCTTCTTGTTAACCACATCGTTTACATGCATGCAGATTACCAGCTTCCGACTCTTTTACCAGACGTACGGACCTTTTTAAGCCGCTGCAATTTTTGTCATTATGATAACGGTTTCCAGATTTTGTGATATAAACTGTACTTCCTGGAGCTTGCCCTCTACTGCAGCTTTCACATGCATGATATTTCTCTCCATTTTCATTTCGTTTGGAAGAAACATTTCCACCCGACACTTTAGTAACCGACAAATTAAGGTGACTGCAATTCAGCTTTTTGTGATACACCGAACCTGAAACCGTTACATACACCATATTTTCCGGTTTTTTATTCTCTTCACTATTCCCATTTCCTCTGTCCGCGCCAGTCCAGGCATGAACCCTCACCTTGTTATACTGCCATTTAGCCGGAAGCGGTATCAATCCGCCAATTGGCTTGTATTTGTAAACATCAGGAAGCGTAATTTCTTCTACTCCGTCGCCTCCCACCACATACGCATACATTCCGGCTTCCTTTGCACTCTGGCACAGTTTGCTCAAGTGTTCCGTCTGAATTCTGTATACATCCATAAAATGTATCATTGTCACCATTCCAAAGAAAAAGAGTGGAAGGGCAAAGGCCGCTTCTATCGTGAGACTGGCTTTTTTTACCTGCTCTTTTATTTCTTTCCCAAAGGCGCACAAAGACACTTTTCCGAAAAGACTTCTGGCAGAAAACGGGGACTTTCTGACAGACCGGATTCCCAGAGAACTCTTCCTTCTTGTTCTGCTCCTTAGAGCCTGTATATCTTTTCTCTTTTTTCTTTTAATCAATTTTCCATCTCCTTTCCGGGAAAGCATCCTTCTGCGCCTTTCTTATATAGTAATATGGCAAAAGACAATCTATTTTCCAGCTAAATATAGTGATATTCCCGCGTTACGGTAAACACTTTTCTTTTATTTGCCTTTACATCCACAGAAGCCTCCAGTGCAGTAATGCAATGATCCAGACAAAATTCATTCCAGTCTTCCATCTCCCGAAACGAACTTTCAATCATATCCATACCCCCTTTAACTTTTTGCGCCTTTGAAGTTGTCAATAAAAATATCTGCAAATAATCCTCATAGGATAACCCGTTTACATCGTTTTGCCTGTCCGTATCCAGCTTATCTACCAATGCCGGTAGCCCCTGCAGCGACAGCTGCCAGTTAGAGGCATTCTTAGTTAAAGGCACTTTTCCGCCGGCAAATAGCTCTCTTACATCCAGAATACTTTCAGCAAAAGCCCAGCATAGGATCAGCGCACCTTCAATCACCACAACTGCCGGTGGAATAAGAAATGCGGCTGCAATTGCCGCTGCCATGGCATGAATCTGCCCCATCATAAGCGCATCTGAAACCAGATATGCAACATTAAGTCCTTCCCGAACCATCAAAAGTTTTTTCGCTACATCTTTCAAATTTGCCTCATCACTGTTTTTCTTTCCAATAATGTACTCAATCTGATAGCTTAAGCCGCTCTTTCCTGGTTCTATATAGTTTCCCAGTTTTTCCATAAGATATTGCTGATACAAAACCTGGGAAAGCATACTTCCATCTGCTTTTACGGAATCCTCCATTGCCAATCCTGTTTCAAGTTTTCTTCCTGAAACCAATTCTTTAGTTTTTACCTTTTTGTCAGAAACTTCTTTTCCAAAAGGGAGAACCAGATCCAGAAGTCCCATTTTTCGTATTTTTCGAATTACTGGAATAGGATTTTCAACTTTTGCAGGAGGATTCTTTTCTGTCACAGACGGAAGCATTTTCCCATCTGTAAACCCATCCTGCCCATTCTGCTGTTCCTGTTTCTTTTTTTCTTCCAGCAAAGCCTGACTTTTTTGTTGTGCAGTATCCATTTCACTTTCATAATTTTCAATGGTTCCTTTACTTTCTATCTCATTGCCTTGTCGCTCCGCTTCAATTGTCTTTTTCTGCATATCTTGAATTTTGTTTAAAAGGAGCTTTGCCCCATGGCTTCCAAGAGTTTCTTTCATGTATTGGACTGCCTGCTGATAAAAGACTTCACCTTCTGAATCTGTCATCAGAAGATAACCGGAAATGCCACCCTGCTGTACTGACAATTTCTGACTATTTTGCTTCATCACAGGCTTCATATAAGATTCCAGATTATCATATATAGAGGCCAGATTCATTTCCTTTCCCCCACAGGCTCCGTCAACAGCGAACAAGTCAAAATCCTTTAAAAGGGACTTGTCATATTGTCCAAATAAAGAATACAGTCCAATATCCATCCCATTCAAAATCTGAGTTCTGGCCGCAGCCATTCTTGCTGACTCGAGTCCTGAGCTCAGCAGGGACAGAATAAGTCCAAGGGTTAAGGCCAGAAAAACAGTAATACTTCCTCTTTTTACCATGGCGCACCTCTCCTTTTCAAATCATTTTGTTAGTTGGAAATCATTTAAATAGAATTACTTTGCTTTGTGATCTTTGACAGAATATTCTTCACAAGACTGGTCAACTGGTCTTTAAAAATCATGACCAGTGCAATAAGAACTACAAGGATCAGAATAATTTCCACAACGCCTACAGCATCTTCTTCCCACAGAAATTCTCTCATCAGTCTGCGCAGTTCGCTCATATTTCTCACCTCCCTCAGCCTGAAAAATTTCCTTTGGCACTTTTCTTTTTAAATATGAAAATCGGCCTTCGGATTGGATTTATCCATAAAAGGACAGACAGGCCGGCAGCATAACAATAGCCATTACAACGCCTAGCATCAGTATCATTGGGAATAACAATTTGGTAGTTGCCGCTTCTCCTTGAACTTTTGCTTTTCTTTTCCTGTCATCCCAGGCTTCCACAGATTCTTTTTCCAGCATTTCTCCCATATGGCGGCTGCCTTTCTGAAGATTCTGGATCAATAATGTTGCAAATGTTTTATATTTTACATGTCCGCACCTTTCACCAAAGCGGCGATAGGCTTCCATTTCTGAAATTCCACTCTCCATTTCATGGCAGGCAGTAACAATCTCTTCATATGCAATACGTTTTTCATTTTTGTTTTTATAATCCGAAGCCATCTTCCTAAACGTATTTCGAACAGTCATTCCAGCCTGCACCAACAAGGTGAACTTCATGATCAGTCCCGGATAGTCCATCATCAGTTCTTCATATCTTTTCGTTCTGGCTTTCTGCTCTTCTCGCGCAATTATAACAATCATGACAAATGCTGCTGCAAGGAAAATTGCTGCCAACATGTTTCCGGTAGTATCATAAGGTATTTTCCACTCCAGTTTTCTTCCTTCCCAGTCAGATGGAAGATAATAATACTCAGAGTCTTCCAGTTCGCTGTTATAATTTGCTACAAATTCCAAAAGCTTCTGTTCTTCGTCTTCCTCTTTCGTCAACACTTCCGGCTGCCCGGTATCTTCCTTTTCCAGTTCTTTTTCCGGGATCTGTACATAGACACTGCCTGTTTCTTCTCCTTCCACGGATACCATAAATTTTTCTTCATAAGCATTTTCCTCCTTTTTCAACTCATAACCGTCTTCAAATACCTGTCCGCCACCTTTTGTCCAAGTCAGCAGTCCTCCTGTTATATTTCCTGCCAGAGCAACCACAAGAAACATCTTTCTGCCTTTTACCGTACCAATGTTTTCTACATGGATCCAACCTAAAGTACTGCATACGGTCAAAAGCAATAATATAACAAAAATGACAATATGGAGCCACATCCACTACACCTCGATTTCCACAATCCTTTTCCCCATCCAGTAAGCAGCTCCATATACTGTAAGACAGACTGTCATTGCACAGATTCCAAATGGATTTCCGTAGAGAATATCCAGAAATCCCGGTGATGCCAGCTGCAGATAAAGAATAATTCCTGCCGGCATAAGACTCATGATCATCTGTTCCGACTTCTTCGCAGCCAGAGTCGCTTCAATTTCCTTTTTTACATCAATCTTATCGCCCAGCATTCGAGCCACTTTCTGAATTACATTTCCAAGATCACCACCGCTTCTTTTTGCTGTATACAAAACTGAAGCAAAGTTTTCAATATCCTCAACCTTACAGCGCTGCCCAAGATCCAGAAATAATTCTTCTACCGGCACACTCACTCTCTGTTGTGTCTCTATATAACGAAATTCAGCTACAATATCTTCATTCTTCGGATATAGCTGCTCTAGATCACGCACACAGGCAGAAACTGCATTTTCCACAGAATATCCAGCCTGTACCGCCACACTCATAGAATTCAATGCATCCCGAAACTGATAATTAAGGCGCCGTTTTCTTTCTCTGATCATCTGTTTCTTCTTCCACCTCAGAAAGAACACAGAAACCGAAACCACAAGTAACATTACCCAAGGTGTTTGATAGAACAAATAATCTACAGCACCACACAATGCTGCACTTTCTCCTATATATTTTAAAATTTCTTTCTGAGAATATCTGTATTTTCCATAATCAACTTTCTGCCTGATCATAATTTCACCCCCGCCCGTTCCAGTTTTTCTCTGTGCAGGAGAGGCTCCACAGGCACCAGACCACACCCATCCTGCCATTGATACAATGGTTGTATCCTGATTTCACCATCCGCATACGCACATACTTCTGAAACTTCCAGAAGTTTTCTTGATTTATCGCGCATACGTCCCAGATGCACCAGAATATCTACGCCAGAGGCGATCTGCCTTCTTACCGCCTGAAGCGGCAGATCCAGTTCCGCCATCAATGTCATTATTTCCAGTCTGGCCAGCATATCACGGCAACTGTTTGCATGAGCTGTTCCAAGACTGCCTTCATGCCCGGTGTTCAGTGCCTGAAGCATATCCATAGCTTCCCCACCCCGTACTTCTCCTACGATTATTCGATCCGGTCTCATACGAAGTGCAGACTTAATAAGATCTCTTATACTTACTCCCGGTGCTCCGTTTATGGTCGCTGTCCGGGCTTCAAGGCGCACCAGATTTGCAATCCCTTGAAGCTTCAGTTCTGCATTGTCCTCAATAGTGATAATCCGTTCATCTTTTGGTATGTACTCTGACAAAGCCCCCAGGAATGTGGTCTTCCCACTTCCCGTTCCTCCGCCAATTACAATTGAATACCGGGCCCTTACCAGTTTTTCCAAAAAGGACGCGCACTCTGGAGTTATACTTCCCAGTTCAATCAGCTTTTCCATTGTAATTGGAGTATCCGGAAAACGTCTTATTGTCAGAATTGGACCATTTAATGCTACCGGAGCCACAACCACATTGACTCTGGCGCCATTTTCCAGTCTGGCATCTACTATAGGAGATGATTCATTCACAATGCGATTGCATTTTCCCACTATCTGTTGTATCACATCCTCCAGCTTTTCCTGATCTGTAAAAGACTTCGGCCACCTTGTCAGTTTTCCTTTTCGTTCTACAAAAATAGAATCCGGACCATTCACCATAATCTCAGTTACAGTTTCATCTTCGATCAATTCCTGTAATACATCAAGCTTCCTGACGGAATAAAACAGTTCCTGGCGAAGCTGCACTTTTTCTTTCAGGCTCACTCCTGATTCCCGCAGAGTGTTTACGATCAGCTCATCAATCGTTTCCAGAATTTCCTGGTCTGTAAGTTCCCGGTAAACATCCAGCTTCTCCATGAGCATTTGTCTCAGTTTGCGAAAGATTTCCTGACTCATTCCTTTTCCTTTCTCAGAATTTCCCTGACATAATCTCCAAGTTCACTCCACAGCAGCCCTTCAATATAATTCTCCGGTGCCACGTTTCCTCCATGAAAAGGCGGGCGTACCTTTACAGTTCTGGTAAGAATCTGCGGATAATCCCAGATTCTTATCAGGTTTTCGAATTGGGCAATCTTGGATATGGATACCGGATCAGACAGCACTGGCATATAAATTCTCCGGCACATATCCAGAACTTGAAAAGTCCCATCTACAGCCCCTCCAATATCCAGAATCACAAATTCGTAATTGCTGTGAAGTACAATCTCCTGTATCAGTTTTTCCCAGTCTTCCCATGCAGTTCCTCGTATGTCCTCTGGCGTACGTACAGGCGGAATGAAATCCAGATTGTTTATTGTCTGTACCATACTGTTCATCTTATAAATCAGATTTCCATTTTCCTGCCGTACAAAATAAAGAAGATCACTTAAATTCTGTGCGAACCCTTTTCCCAACATTTCTTCAAAGCCGGAGTATTCCTCCAGATTCAGATAAAGAACAGCTCTTTCTTTTGCCAGAATCTGTCCTAATGTAAGTGCAAACGATGTTTTCAGGCAGCGCCCCAAAGGAGAATATACTGCATAAATTTCCGTGGTCTTTTTCAGTACAGGAAAAACAGCCGGAGCTACTGCTTTCTCGGCTCCGTAACACGCCATCACTTCTCGCACAACATCTGAAGAGGCCTGATATTTATACACACTTGGATAACGGTCCAGATCCGGTGGGTGCACGCCTTCCGAAAGTATAACAATTTTACCAATTTCCAATTCCTGCACCTGACGGCACATAGCCTTCTGGGAAATCAGCAGCAACTCTATGTGATTCATTTTCCCATAGGCGATCAGACTCTCTACGTTGGTAAATGCCTGAATCTCAAATGGGATATTTTTCTTATGATTAAGATAATCCATAAAATTCAAGGCATAATCCACCTCAAGATCACAGACAGCAAAAATATTCTTCTTCAATAGACACCTCCCGCATAAAGCAATGCACTTAAAAATATAGGAACTGTGAAATGAAAATTTTCCAACGGCATACCGCTTTTGTAATAGGGTTCTCTTTTTCCTGTTTTGAAATAAACACTGATGTAATGTAATAAGTAAAGAATTCGCTGGCAGACAATGCCGCTTGAAATCATAAGAGCAGCTGATATGACAGCTCCAATCAGAAAGGAATAGGAAATGCAATTGAGAATTTTCGTCGGTCCGATCATGCTTCCAATAACACTCAAGAGCTTGATGTCTCCGGCTCCCAGCATTCTGAATATGAATAAAATCCCCAGAATCAGTATCGGTACCAGCAGACCGCATATCCAAGATCCGAGACTGCTAACATCCATTTTCCATATTCGCGTAAACAAACTGACCAATACACAAAAAAGCAGCCAGCCATTGTCTACCTTCGCTCTCTGAATATCCATCAGAGCGGCGCAGCCTGCCGCTATAGCAGGAAATATTCTGTAAAAAAGCATAGACGTACCATCCCTTCTTTTACATAGGTTTACTAATAACAGGAGGCTATCTTGAAGTATTTTAGAGCCTGTTTGAGAAAGGCTTTCTGTATTTTATCTTTCGTAGAATAGGGAATAGTCGATCTGAAAAGATGACCTTCGATACCAGATGACTTCTGGTGAGTCTTATTATAGGTTCTCTATCTCCATTTGTCCAGTCTTTTTTTTACAAATTTTTCTAAAAAAACTATAAACCTTTTTGTTCTTGCAGTATAATATTAACGGAGGTAAAATTATGACAATATTAACATGTCTTGGTGACAGCATCACCGATTGTGAACACTGCTTTTCCAGAGATTTCCTTGGCAATGGCTATGTAAAAATGCTGTCAGACTGTCTTAAAAGGGACGGCTCAGACTATCAGGTACGCAATTATGGCACTGACGGCTTTACTATAAACAGACTTCTGCAGAGAATTCAGGGTGATTCTGATTTTACAAGTGATATTATAACAATTTTAATCGGAATTAATGATATTGGATTAATAATGAATACGGACAGAACACCGTTTCAGCAGAGGAATATGCTTTTTTCTTTTTACAAATGCTATGCAGATCTTATAACAATATTAGCAAAATCGAACTCGCGCATTATTTTAATGGAGCCTTTTCTTTTTCCCTGGCCTGCCTGTTATAGAACCTGGCTTCCTTTTCGCCAGAAAATATCACAAATGATCCACCAGCTATCAGAACAGTTTCAAATTTCTTATCTTACATTGCATAAGGAATTGAATGAAAAGGCGCGTCGTTATGGATATTCAGAAATTACTACAGATGGGATTCACCTTACTGAGCAGGGACAAAAATTTCTGGCAGACAGATTGTATAAATTAATTTGCGGCTATTCACCGTACTAGTACATCGTTTTCGAAATAACTATACCACTCACTTGTCTGTGAATCCGATTGCACAGGTATAAAAGCCTCGGCGTAGCCGCTACGCCTGCGTTTTTATACCTGCACACTCGAATCCACATCCTACGTGATTGGTATAGTTATTTACGAAGCGATGTACTAGAGAATCAAAGACGTAAGCTTTCCTTATTGACAGAAGGGTGAAAACATGGCAAAATTAATCAATATCGGATTCGGCAATGTGGTGAATTCCCAGAAAATCGTAGCTGTGGTAAACCCGGATGCCGCTCCGGTGAAACGAATGGTTCAGAGTGTGAAGGGTTCCAATTCCCTTGTGGATGCCACTCAGGGAAGAAAGACCAAGTCTGTGATCGTTACCTCAGACCACATTCTGATATTATCTGCGATCCAGCCGGACACGATCGCTCGCAGATTTGCAGAAGTTATAGAAAATAAGGGAGAGGGCCATGAGTAGAGGAGTTTTGGCAGTTGTTTCCGGATTTTCCGGAGCAGGAAAAGGCACCATTATGAAAAGCCTGATGGCGAAGTACGACAATTACGCATTGTCTGTATCTGCCACCACCAGAAACCCCAGACCAGGGGAAGAAGACGGAAGAGAATACTTTTTCCGCACAAAAGAAGAATTTGAGGAAATGATCCGTCAGGATCAGCTGATCGAATATGCCCGGTACGTGGAGAATTACTACGGCACACCTAAGGCTTATGTGGAGGAGCAGTTGTCAGCAGGCCGGGATGTGATCCTGGAAATCGAGATTCAGGGAGCCCGCAAGATCAAGAAGAAATTCCCGGAGCTGTGCTGGTATTTGTAACAGCGCCCTCCATGGAGGAACTGAAAGAGCGTCTTGTTGGAAGAGGCACTGAGACTGCGGAAGTGATCCACCAGCGTCTTGCAAGAGCTGCACAGGAGGCAGAAGGAGTTGACGAGTACGACTATCTGCTGGTGAATGACCAGCTGGAGGATGCTGTAGACAGGCTTCATAATATTATTCAGAGCGAACATTTCGCCATGAGGCGAAACCTTGGTTTTATCCATGAGATCCAGGCACAGGCAGCAAAGTTTGTGGAAGAATAATCCAAATAAAGAGCAGATGAAACTGCCATAAAATGAAATATTGATTTGCAACTTTATTCGCGAAAATACAGTTTGAAGCTGCGAATCTTTATAAAAATTATAACAATAATCACAATTTTTGAAAGGAGTATATATATGATCCATCCATCTTATTCTGAGTTAATCGAAGCAATCAATACCAACAATGAGGACGACGATGAGAGCATGGTGCTCAACAGCCGTTATTCCCTGATTCTTGCTACAAGCAAGCGTGCGCGTCAGCTGATCGGCGGTGCAAAGCCGTTGGCAGATAATGTTAAAGGCAAGAAACCTCTTTCTATCGCAATTGACGAGTTATATCACGGAAAGGTTAAGATCCTTCCAGGTAAACATGAGGAAGAGGATTTAGCAGAGATCGCAGGACATTCTGCAGAGGAGATTGCTGCTGAAGAACCTGCAGCTGCAGTTGATCCTGCTGAGTCTGAGGAGAGTGCAGAATAATATGAAATTACTGTTCATTTCCCTTGGATGTGATAAGAATCTGGTAGATTCTGAGGAAATGCTTGGAATGCTTGCTGCAGACGGACATGAGATCGTTGATGATGAGGACGAAGCAGAGGTCATTATTGTCAATACCTGCTGTTTTATCGGTGATGCCAAAGAAGAAAGTGTAAATACCATTCTTGAAATGGCAGAGAAGAAAAAGGCAGGTACCTGCAAGGTGCTGATCGTTACCGGCTGCATGGCACAGCGTTACAAGAAAGAAATTTCAGAGGAAATACCTGAAGTGGATGCTATTCTTGGTACAACCTCTTACGGCGATATCAGCAAGGCTGTAAAGGAAGCCCAGGCAGGCAGACACTTTGAAGAGTACAAGAGCATTGATTTTCTTCCGGATATTTCCGGTAAGCGTATGTTGACCACAGGTGGACATTTTGCATATCTGAAAATTGCAGAAGGCTGTGACAAGCATTGTACCTACTGTATTATCCCAAGACTCCGGGGCGGCTACAGAAGCGTGCCTATGGAGCAGCTCGTAAAAGAAGCCCGGTCTCTTGCTGAAAAAGGGGTGAAAGAGCTGATTCTGGTTGCCCAGGAGACTACTGTATATGGTAAGGACATCTATGGAAAGAAATCTCTTCATGTCCTTTTAAAGGAGCTTTGCAAAATAAAGGGAATCCGCTGGATCCGTATTTTGTACTGTTACCCGGAAGAGATTTATGATGAGCTGATTCAGACTATGAAGGAAGAGAAGAAGATCTGTCATTATCTGGATCTTCCGATCCAGCATGCAAGTGACCGTGTGCTGAAACGCATGGGCCGCCGTACCACCAAGCAGGAGCTGGTGGATATTATTGGCAGGCTGCGCCGGGAGATCCCGGATATTTTCCTTCGTACAACCCTGATCAGCGGTTTTCCTGGAGAGACACAGGAAGACCACGAAGAATTGATGGAGTTTGTGGATGAGATCGAGTTTGACCGCCTTGGTGTTTTCCCATACTCTGCTGAGGAGGATACCCCGGCAGCCACTATGGAAGATCAAATTCCGGAGGAGGTCAAGGAAGCCAGACGCGATGAGATCATGGAACTTCAGCAGGAAATTTCTCTTGAAAAGGGTGAGAGCCGCGTTGGTCAGGTGCTGACTGTTATGATTGAGGGCAAAGTATCTGGAGAGAGTGCGTACATTGGACGTACTTACGGAGATGCGCCGAAGGTCGATGGATATATTTTTGTACAGACCGGCGAACTTCTCATGACAGGAGATTTTGCGAGAGTCCGGGTTACCGGAGCTCTGGAGTACGATTTGATAGGAGAGCTGGAAGATGAATACACCGAATAAACTGACTATTGCCAGAATGATCCTGGTACCGTTTTTTGTATTATTTATTCTGACTGGCTGGGGCGGAGATGCCAACCGCTATATCTGCCTTGCTATTTTTGTAGTGGCAAGTATTACGGACTGGTTGGATGGTCATCTTGCCCGCAAGAATAATCTGGTTACCAATTTTGGTAAATTCATGGATCCTCTTGCTGACAAGCTTCTTGTTTGTTCTGCATTGATCTGCATGATCGAGCTTGACCGCCTGCCGGCATGGTTCGTGATCATTATCATTGCAAGAGAATTTATTATCAGTGGCTTCAGACTGATCGCTGCCGAGAACGGCGTTGTCATCGCTGCAAACTACTGGGGCAAATTTAAAACTGCATCCCAGATGGTCATGATCATTCTTCTGATCCTGAACTTTGGGGGAGCTTTTGAAATACTGACACAGATTTTTGTATGGGCATCACTTGCTCTGACGGTGATCTCTCTGATCACTTATATTGTGCAGAATAAGAATGTAATTTCCATGCAGGAATAAAATAGCCGCTGCCCGCGAAACGTTTTTGCGTGCAGAGAGTGAGAATATCTGAATGTAAACCAGCCAGCATCTTTGTGAGCAGAGATGTTGGCTGATTTCAAACATGCTCTGGAAAAGAGGTATATATATGATTGCAGAACTTGTAGCTGTAGGAACTGAGATTTTGCTAGGAAATATTGTAAACACCAACAGCGCATATCTTTCTGAGAAATGTGCCCAGCTGGGACTTTCTGTTTACTATGAGTCTGTTGTGGGAGATAATCGCGACCGAATGAAAGCTGTGATTGCATCTGCCCTTGACAGATCTGACGTGGTAATTCTTTCAGGAGGTCTCGGACCAACGGAGGATGATCTGACTAAGGAAGTATGTGCTGAGGTAATGGGACTTCCTCTTTCTGAAGATCCTCATTCCCGTAAGCGTATTGAGCGTTATATGAAGGAATATAAGAAGAATCATCCGGACAGACGTGTGACCTCCAATAATTATAAGCAGGCGCAGGTTCCGGAAGGCGCTATTGTGCTTGATAACCACAACGGCACAGCACCTGGTCTGATCCTTGAGAAAAATGGCAAGACTGCCATTCTTCTTCCGGGACCGCCTAACGAGCTGATCCCTATGTTTGAGGAGTCTGTTTTCTCATATCTTCGCAAGAAACAGCCGGAGATCATCTGCTCCCAGGTTGTGAAGATCTGTGGAATCGGTGAGAGTCAGGTGGCTGCCGATATCCAGGATATGATCGAGGCTCAGACAAATCCAACTCTTGCCCCATATGCAAAGACAGGAGAAGTTCATCTTCGTATTACAGCCAAGGGTGAGGATGAGAAATCCTGCAAGAAGCTGATCAAACCTGTAGTAAAGGAACTTCAAAAGCGATTCGGCAAAAATGTATTTGCCCTGGATGCGGACAAAACGCTGGAAGAATCTGTTGTGGATCTGCTGAAGGAGAAAGAATTAACTCTGTCCCTTGCAGAATCCTGTACAGGTGGTGCCATTGCTGCCCGCATTGTAAATGTTCCAGGTGCTTCTCAGGTGTTTACCCATGGATTTGTTACTTACAGCAACCGTGCCAAGAGAGAATGCCTTGGGGTGAAGAAATCCACGTTGAAAACAGTAGGAGCTGTTTCTGCAAAATGTGCCAGACAGATGGCAAAGGGCGGCTGCACAGCTTCAGGAGCTGATATCTGTCTTTCTGTTACCGGCCTTGCAGGCCCGGATGGCGGAACCAGTGAGACTCCTGTTGGAACCGTGTTTATGGGTTGCTGCTGCAATGGACATACGATTACCCGGGAATATCATTTTACCGGAAACAGAACCAAGATCCGTCAGCAGGCTGTTGCCAGTGCGCTAGTACTGCTTCGCGAGTGCATGATGGGAGAAGTTGAGGAGTAAGTTTTCTTAATCGCAGAAAATGCTTTACTTCATCATCTTCATCAGGTTTACCACTTTATCAAGCTTTGCACGTTCCCGGGGGCTTTTTCCCATTTTCAAAACCTCAATGATGGTATTGATTTCATTACTGTTAAAGTTCAGACCGGCATTTCTCCCCTGGGAAGCTGCATTCATAATAAATGGCAGCAGATCAGAGGGAGATTTTCCGGCTCCTTGCCGGGCCATCTGCTGGAGCATGTCAAGCTTGTTTTTGTCGATACCTGCAAGCTTTGGATTATCCTGCCAGTTGTCATCCATATGGAATCATTCCTTTCTTATATAGTAATGCTGCCAATTGGCGACATGTCCGTTTTGAATGAAATTTTTCTGTTTTTACTGTCGTTCTTCTTCGCAATTATCTTCTGGAGATGGTTCATTCATCATCCTCAGCATTTCTGCCATGGTCATCATATTGGTGATCTGATCCAGAGTCTTTCGTATATCTCCAAAACAGTAGCGGCGCAGGTCGTTTATGACTTCAAGAGGCTGGGCAGGGGCTGCTGCAGCCTGTATCTGCATGGCTTCTGACGGCTTTGTAAAAAGAGCGACTGTATTGGAAAGTTCCCTGGCTTTTGCAAAAACGGACAGAAACTGTTGCTGCCTGGGTGGAAAATAGGGGATGAGAGCTTTTAACAGCTGTCCCTGGTCAGTTCCCACCATCTGATCCAGAGCTGTCTGGGCAATATATTCCTGATCCATAAAAATCCCTTTTCTATATCTATGTTGTTGTTATTAAAATATGACGACGGTTTGAAAACGGTGAAATCTTCTGCAAATTGTGACGCACATTCTGCAGAAAGCATTTTTCAAACACGCTCTGACATCTGTAACATATTCTATAGCAGGGGGATGTATGAATTTCCCGCAAAGTCAGGAGGGAAAGTTATGAGAAGAGAAAATGAAAAGCTTATTATAGATGGAAATGCCATATACGAGCTGGATCTGGAATGTGTGCGAAAGAAGCAAGGAAAACAGGAAGAAAATGGTAGGTGTGTGGAGCAGTCAGAAGAAAGAAGGCAGTCCGCAAACCATACCGGGGATTAAAGACAATTTGCAGGAGAGAGTTTCTACCCAGAGCGTGGTTGAAAAAGAAACAAGGAAACGTAAGAATGCTTTTAGAATATGCCTGAAAAAGGGGACAGGGGAAAATTCCCGCTGTCCCGATTTTTTTGAAAAGGACTGAGAAGACAGCCCTTTTTCATATGTGGGAAACTCAGATCAGCAGCCGCAGCCATTTCCCCATCCACCGCAGAGAAGCAGAAGGATGATAATGATCCAGCAGCAGTCACCATTTCCGTTGCCACAGCTGTTGTTGCAGCCAATACCGTTGCCGCCGCATGCGCAAAGAAGAATGATGATCCAGAGAATATTGCATCCACAGGAGCCGTTCCCAAAGGAAAGCCCACATCCATTGTCACATCCGCAGCCATTATTACAACCGCAGTTACCACATCCGCAACCGGATCTTTCCTCGCCGCAGCCACAGTTTGTAGCAGCTAAATCACTCATGCTGTTACCTCCAGAAAATGTTTACAGTTCATCATATGGAGGGGACAGGGGGTGTGTGACAAAGCAGTTGACAGAAAAGAGAAATTTGGCTATAATAAACTGAAATGTAATATTTCTGTAATCTTTGAAAAGAATTCGACATAAAATATATAAAACAAGGATTGAGTTGTTAAGAATTAAGTCTGCGAAGCAAACGCTGTTTTTTGTGAACAAAGTTCACAGAAAACCCGAGAATCTCAGCGCGAAATCATGCGAATGCATGATTTCTGTGCATCGCGAAGCGTGTTACTGGTCACGGAGTAAACAGTAACTGTTTGTGAAAAGCAGAGGTGGGAAAGCTTCGGAATTAGTCAGGTCAAAGAGAGGAAAATGCTATGATAAAAGAAGAGAGAAACAGAAAGCAAAGTCTGGCTCTGGTGCTGCTTGTGATTGCCACATTATGTACGGTTTTTCTGATGACAAGGGATGTTCAGGCTGCGAAAGCCGGATTTAAGACTATAAACGGCAAGACCTACTACATAACAGCCAGCGGAGCCAAGCAGAAAGGCTGGCTGACTCTGAAAGGCAAGAAATACTATTTTAATAAAAAAACAGGCGTACAGTTAAAAGGCTGGCAAAAAGACAGTAAGGGCAGAAACATCCGGTATTTTACCAAGGGAAAAGGTGTGATGGCCACCGGTTTTCTGAAGAGCGGAACCGTAACCCGTTATTTCAGACCTTCCAATGGTAAGCTTGTCCGCGGCTGGCTGACCTTAAAGGGTAAGAAATATTATTTTACCAGCGGGACAGGCGCTATGGTAAAGGGCTGGCAGACCACAGCTAAGAAAGAGAAACGTTATTTCAAGAGCAATGGTCAGATGCTAACCGGCTGGTTCACGGATTCTAAGGGATATACCCGCTATTTTAATACCAGCACCGGTATTATGTATACCGGACTTAAGACTGTAGATGGAGATATCTATTATTTTTCCAAGACCAGCGGAGTCCGTTATCAGAAAGGCTTTGGCAAGGTTGGAAGCAAGCGGTATTATTTTAGTACCACAGATGGCAAAGCGCAGACCGGCTGGCTGAGTCTGGATGGAAACAGCTATTATTTTGGAACAACAGGCGTGATGTACGTAAACACTACAGCTTCCATTGGAGGAAAGACCTACGCGTTTGATTCCAATGGTGTTGCTTCCGAGAAACAGGATTCAGGAAAGGATGACAATGACAGCAGTATTACCTTTACCTGGTATGATGAGAAACGTGGCCGCAATTTTACTATTATGAAGGAGCTTAAGAGTCATCCGGGAGTTGCAGATGGAACCAAGTCTGATCTTGATATTCTGGCAGCTGTCTGCGAGGCTGAGGCAGGAGACCAGGGAATTGCAGGTATGAAGGCAGTTGCTCTCTGCCTTTTGAACAGAACTCTGGACAAGGAGTTTCCGTCCAGTGTCCGTTATGTGCTTTACCAGGGAACTACCTTCCCCCAGTATTCAGTCGTGACAAACAACCAGCTGCTGAAACGTCTGAATGGTCAGTTTATTGACCGTGCAAGCGCTTATGAAGCTGCCCAGCAGGCACTTGACAGTTTTAATGCTTATGTGCTGAATGGTACACCGCGTACAGTAAGCGGAATCAAGGCCAAAGATTTTAATTATAAGTATTTTATGATGACTTCTGCATTCTGGAAACAGCCATTGAATTTTAAAAAGGTTGTATATGAGACATACAAGGATCATACATTTTTTGTGGACTGGGTATAAAGGCTGCTGTCTAGCGCGTGTTTGAAAAATCATTCCCGCAATCTGCACGCCCCACTTTGCGGTGTATTTTGCCCGAATTCGGTTGCCGTGGCCACCGCTACGCCTTCTTCTTCCGCCTTGCATATGAAGAAGTCATTCTGCGTCAATATAGCAGAAACTTGATTTTTGATGTTCGGGTCACGGAGCGAACAGTAAACTTTATCGCGGTGAGTTGCTAAAATATAAAGCTAAAATCCTTGACAAAAACAGACAGCCTTTGTATACTTGCAAGTATTAAATGAGAAAGGCTTTGAAGGGAACAAGTAGCTTTGGAAAGAGCACACAGAGAGCTGCCGGATGGTGAGAGGCGCGTGCAGAGATCCATTGTGAATACATCCCGGAGCTTTGCACCGAACGGTTTTGAAGTGGCAGAGACAGCAGCGGACAGGCGCTTGTGATCGCTTGCAGAAATCCAGTAGGCTGTGACGGAGTGGCATACGTTATCATGCCGGGGTGATAATTCTGAAGAGTATTTGAAGACATTTATTTTTGGACAGTATTGTCTGTGGGGATAATCGTCTGGAAGAATTTTTCAGTATGGTCACTTATCGAGGCAGAAAGTGCGAGCTTTCTGTAAATTTAGGTGGTAACGCGGGACCCGGTTCTCGTCCTAAAGGGACATGAGAACCGGGCTTTTTATATCTGCAGCGGCTTTTTCGTAAAGAGAGAATAAGCAGCTCACATTTCTATTTTACAGGAGGAAAATAAAATGACAGTTTGGGAAGAACTGAAAGCCAGAGGCCTGATCGCCCAGGTAACAGACGAAGATGAGATTAAAGAAATGGTAAATAACGGAAAGGCAACTTTCTATATTGGATTTGACCCAACCGCAGACAGCCTTCATGTAGGACATTTCATGGCACTTTGCCTGATGAAACGTCTGCAGATGGCAGGGAACAGACCAATCGCCCTTCTTGGCGGCGGAACCGGTATGATCGGTGACCCATCCGGAAGAACCGACATGCGCCAGATGCTGACGAAAGAGACCATCCAGCATAACATTGACTGTTTCAAGAAACAGATGGAGCGTTTCATCGACTTTTCTGATGGAAAGGCACTTATGGTAAACAATGCAGAATGGCTGATGAACCTGAATTATGTGGAGCTTTTACGTGAGGTTGGAGCTCACTTTTCTGTTAACCGTATGCTTACAGCAGAGTGCTACAAACAGCGTATGGAAAGAGGCTTAAGCTTCCTGGAATTTAACTACATGATCATGCAGAGCTATGACTTCTATATGCTGTACCAGAAATACGGCTGCAATATGCAGTTCGGTGGCGATGACCAGTGGAGCAACATGCTTGGCGGTACTGAGCTGATTCGCCGTAAGCTTGGAAAAGACGCATATGCTATGACAATCACCCTTCTTCTTAACTCAGAAGGTAAGAAAATGGGTAAAACACAGTCTGGTGCTGTCTGGCTGGATCCAAATAAGACATCTCCATTCGATTTCTACCAGTACTGGAGAAATGTGGACGACGCAGATGTTATCAAATGCATGAAGCTTCTTACCTTCCTTCCGCTGGAAGAAATCCAGGAGATGGAGAAATGGGAAGGCAGCCAGCTGAACAAGGCAAAAGAGATCCTTGCATTCCAGCTTACCGAGCTTGTTCATGGAACAGAAGAAGCGAAGAAGGCAGAGGCTGGTGCCAAGGCACTTTTTGCAGGCGGAGCTGATACAGAGCATATGCCGACCACTGAGCTTGCAGCAGAGGATTTTGACGAAGAAGGCAATATCGACCTGATCAGCCTTCTTGTAAAATCCGCTCTTGTAACAACCCGTTCCGAGGAAGAAGAGCCATCGAGCAGGGCGGCGTTTCCGTTGACGGTGAGAAAGTGACGGACATCAGACATGTACTTTCCAAAGACGCTCTCACAGGTGACGGTATTGTCCTTAAGAGAGGAAAGAAGAAATTTAATAAAGTATTTGTAAAATAAGATCATAAAAGGGGACCAGATACGCTCTAAATCTGATCGTTGATGCGAAAACAGATTTTTGTACTGGTCCCCGACTTATGCAAAAAATATTTTGACCGTGATAAAGATATATGCTATCATATAAACCATGCAAGCATTCCAATAAGAGGAATGCACGTTATTGTTTACAGTAACGAAAGTACTTCTTTATTGCGTAGGAGGAGAATTGAAATGAAGAAATACGGAGTAAACGAACTTCGAAAAATGTTTCTGGATTTCATGGAGAGCAAAGGACATCTTGTTCTGAAAAGCTTTCCATTGGTTCCACAGGGCGATAAAAGTGTCCTGCTGATCAATGCAGGAATGACACCACTGAAACCATATTTCACAGGAGCAGAGAAACCACCCCGTACAAGGGTCAGCACATGCCAGAAATGTATCCGTACAGGTGATATTGAGAATGTAGGTAAGACTGCACGTCACGGTACATTCTTTGAAATGCTTGGTAATTTCTCTTTTGGAGATTACTTTAAAAGAGAGGCCATTCACTGGTCATGGGAGTTCCTGACTGAGGTGGTAGGTCTGGATGCCAGCCGTCTTTATCCGTCTGTTTATCTGGAGGATGATGAGGCTTTCGATATCTGGAATAAAGAGATTGGAATTCCGGCAGAGCGTATTTTCAAATTTGGCAAAGAGGATAACTTCTGGGAGCACGGCGCAGGTCCATGCGGTCCATGTTCTGAGATTTACTATGACCGTGGAGAAAAATATGGCTGCGGCAAGCCGGGATGTACAGTAGGCTGTGACTGTGACCGTTACATGGAAGTATGGAACAACGTATTTACCCAGTTTGAGAATGACGGAAATGGCAATTATACAACTCTGAAACAGAAGAATATTGATACCGGTATGGGTCTTGAGCGTCTGGCTGTTGTTGTCCAGGACGTAGATTCCATTTTCGATGTAGATACTATCTGTTCCCTTCGTAACCTGGTAAGTAGGATTTCCGGCAAACCGTATGGGGTACATCATGAGGACGATGTTTCCATCCGTCTGATCACAGACCATATCCGTTCCGCGACATTCATGATCTCCGATGGTATCATGCCTACCAATGAAGGACGTGGATATGTACTTCGCCGTCTGATTCGCCGTGCTGCAAGACACGGAAGACTTCTGGGAATTGAGGGCAACTTCCTTGCTACTTTAAGTGCAGAAGTAATTGACGGCTCCAAGGATGGATATCCGGAACTGGAAGAGAAGAAAGAATTTATCTTCAACGTTCTCACCAACGAGGAGAACCAGTTCGGTAAGACAATCGACCAGGGACTTCGTATCCTGACTGATATGGAAGAGGCTATGAATGCAGCAGGAGAGAAGACTCTTTCCGGTGAAAACGCATTTAAATTATATGATACCTATGGATTCCCTCTTGATCTGACCAAGGAGATCCTTGAGGAGAAGGGCTACGAGATCGACGAGGAAGGCTTCAAGGCTGCTATGGATGAGCAGAGAGAGAAAGCACGTTCCTCCCGTGAGGTAACCAATTATATGGGAGCTGACGCTACTGTATATGACCAGATCGATACTTCTGTTACCACAGAGTTTGTTGGATACGATCACCTTTCCTTTGAATCTCCGGTTACTGTTCTTACCACAGAAGCTGAGATCGTAGATTCCCTGATGGAAGGACAGAAGGGTACTGTTTTCGTAGAGAAAACACCTTTCTATGCAACTATGGGAGGTCAGGTTGGAGATACCGGTGTGATCGAGACTGCAAATGGCAAATTCATCGTAGAAGATACCATCAAGCTTCGCGGCGGCAAATTCGGTCATGTAGGATATATGGAATCTGGCATGATTTCCAAGAGAGAGACCGTTTCTCTGAAAGTAAATGTTGCTGCAAGAAAAGATATTGAGAAGAACCACAGTGCGACACATCTTCTTCAGAAAGCTCTGAAAGAAGTTCTTGGTTCTCATGTAGAGCAGAAGGGTTCTCTTGTAACTGCTGACAGACTTCGTTTCGACTTTGCCCACTTCACAGCTATGACTGCTGAGGAAATCAGTAAAGTTGAAAAAATTGTAAATGAGCAGATTCAGGCAGGACTTGAGGTTCATACCGATATCATGGATGTTGAGGAAGCAAAGAAGTCCGGTGCTATGGCACTGTTTGGCGAGAAGTATTCCCAGAAGGTACGTGTGGTATCTATGGGTGATTTCTCCAGAGAGCTCTGTGGTGGTACCCATGTTGCAAATACAAGCTCCATCATGCTGTTTAAGATTGTTTCTGAGTCCGGTATCGCAGCAGGTGTCCGCCGTATTGAGGCACTGACCGGAAACGGGGTTCTGGAATACTATAAGAAGCAGGAAGCACTTCTTCACGAGGCTGCCAAGGCTCTGAAAACAAACCCTTCCGAGATGATTGAGAAGATCACACATCTTCAGGGTGAGGTGAAGGCTCTTGCAAGTGAGAATGAATCTCTGAAGAGCAAACTGGCTCAGGGTGCTCTGGGAGATGTTATGAATCAGGTTGTAGAAGTAAAAGGTGTGAAACTCCTTGCTGCCAAGGTAGAGGGCGTTGACATGAACGGACTTCGTGATCTTGGTGACCAGCTGAAAGAGAAGCTTGGCGAGGGCGTCGTTGTCCTTGCAGCAGTAAATGAGGGCAAGGTGAACCTTCTTGCAATGGCTACTGATTCTGCACAGAAAGCAGGAGCACATGCAGGAAACCTGATCAAAGCTGTTGCTGCAATCGTTGGCGGCGGCGGTGGCGGACGTCCGAATATGGCTCAGGCTGGTGGAAAGAATCCGGAGAAGGCAGGCGAGGCAATCGAAGCAGCAGCCGGAATCCTGGAAGGACAGATTCACTAAAAAACACTCAAAATTTTGTCAAAAATTTTTGTAAAATTAAACCAAAAGTTGTTGACGAATCCCGAGTGCATGATATATAATAATGTTCGTGCAAGAAAAATACCCAGACAGTTGTATTTTAGCACAATCTACAACTGGAGGGAGGTTAGGTGTGAGTCTATGTCAAACGTTATCGTAAAAGAAAACGAGACTTTAGATAGCGCTCTTCGCAGATTCAAGAGAAGCTGTGCAAAAGCAGGTATCCAGCAGGAAATCCGCAAAAGAGAGCATTACGAGAAACCAAGCGTTCGTCGTAAGAAAAAATCTGAAGCCGCAAGAAAACGTAAATATAATTAATTGTGCGCAAAAATCCCTGGCTGCATTCAGTCAGGGATTTTTAAATCCCGCAATATCTTCAAATTTGGCTCATTGTCTTCAGGGAAGAACTGATTTTTATATATGGTGATATCGCTGGCTGACCACATGTCCGTTTTGTTGCTGACCGGTGTATGAAGGAGAAAATATAAACTTATGATGATTTTGAAAAAAATAGCCAAGCTTCTGTTTAACCGGGTATTTTATGTAATATTTGCCATGGCGGTGCAGCTTGGCTGGCTGTTGACTATATTTCTGCGTCTTGCAGGATATTCCAGATATATGTCTTTTATTCTGGATGTTATCAGTATTCTGGTTGTTCTGAAAATTGTGAATCGAAAGATAAACCCCTCGTATAAACTGGCATGGACGATGTTGATCCTGTGCCTGCCAATTTTTGGCCTTGTTTTGTATCTTGTATTTGGACGTTCCAGAATTGCTGCTTATATGCAGGATCGATTTAATGAGATGCTGATGAAGTCCGGTAATCTTTTACAGACAGATCCTGAAATACATGATCTTCTGGAGGCAGAAGATATATCTGCATGCAACCAGTCGGATTATATATATCATAATGCAGGTTATCCTATTCACGGAAATACTACCGCAGAATATTTCCAGGTTGGAGATGACATGTTCCCGGTTCTTGTAAGGGAACTGGAGCAAGCACAGCATTATATTTTTATTGAGTATTTTATAATCCATGATGGAGTAATGTGGAGAACCATACTGGATATACTGGAGAGGAAGGTTCAGGAAGGTGTGGATGTCCGTCTGATTTATGATGACATGGGATGTCTTACCACGCTCCCTCATAAATATTATGAAACCATGAGATCCAAAGGAATCAAGTGTCAGGTCTTTAATCCTTTCCGTCCGATCTTGAATATTATCCAGAATAACCGTGATCATCGGAAATTCTGTATTATTGATGGATATGTGGGATTTACCGGTGGTGTAAATCTGGCAGATGAGTATATCAACCAGAAGGAGCGCTTTGGACACTGGAAGGACACTGCGGTTATGCTGAAGGGGGAAGCTGTCTGGAACATGACTGCCATGTTCCTTCATATGTGGAATGTGATTACCAATAACCGTGAGGATCATTCACTTGAGAAATATCTGCCTCATGTATGGCATCCGGAGGCATTTGAAGGGGATGGATATATTCAGCCGTTTTGTGATTCTCCGCTGGATAACGAGACTGTTGGAGAGAATGTTTATCTGAATATTATCAATCGTGCAAAAAGGTATGTGTATATCTGTACACCCTATCTTGTTATTGACAATGAGATGATGACTGCTCTTTGTCTCGCAGCAAAAAGTGGTGTGGATGTCCGTCTGATGACACCTGGGATTCCAGACAAAAAATTGGTATTTCTTCTTACCCAGTCTTACTACGAGCAGCTTCTGGAAGCAGGAGTGAAAATCTATGAATATCAGCCGGGATTTTTACATGCCAAGTCCTTTGTATGTGATGACGAGATCGCTGTTGTGGGAACCATCAATCTGGACTACCGGAGCTTGTATCTTCACTTTGAGGATGGTGTATGGATCTATCGGAATCAGGTGATTTATGATATTAAAAAGGATTTCACAGATACCCTGGAATATTGTAATCCGGTATCTTTGGAATTCTGTCGTGGAAGAAATATTGCAGTGCGGGCGATGCAGAGTATTCTAAGGTTATTTGCACCGATGCTGTAGAGCGTGTTCAAAAAGGGGTTTCTGCAAATTGAGGCGTATAGATTGCGGAAATGATTTTTCAAACACGCTCTAAACCTTATGAAGAATGAGTATATAGATGATGCCCCTTACCTGCGGCATTGCCATATATAAATCAGGAGGTCAGATATGAGAAAAGAGATAAAGAAACAGCTTCAGACGATTATGGATCAGGCAGTAAGGATAATCAGATTGCCGGTATGAATATGATGGTAATAAAGGACGGCCAGGAGGAAGCCTATCTTCAGTGTGGCTATGCGGATAAAGCAAATGGGAGAATGATTGAACGGGATACCATATTCCGTCTTTTTTCCATGACGAAACCGATTACAGCGGCAGCGGCCATGATTTTATTTGAAAGAGGAGTAATTGATCTGGCAGATCCGGTTTCCAGATATATTCCGGGATTTGCAGACCAGATGGTGTCTGTACCTGACGGACTGGCACCAGTATGGCATAATGTAACGGTTTATCATTTGTTGTCTATGACCAGTGGTTTGACTTATGGCGGAAACAGCAGTGCCGCAGAGTTTGCCGTTGGAAATGTGATGGAAGAAATACATGCACGTCTGAATACAGAGCATCCCATGACAACACTGGAATTTGCAGATAAGATCGGCAGATGTCCTTTGGAGTTTCAGCCCGGAGAGCGCTGGAAGTATGGGGTATCCGCAGATATTCTGGCAGCAGTGGTGGAGAAGGCTTCCGGCATGAAATACGGTGAATTTCTTAAGAAGGAGCTTTTTGTGCCTTTGGGAATGAAAGATACAGATTTCTATGTTCCAGGTGAGAAGCTGGACAGACTGGCCATGACTTATGAGCAGACTGCCGGTGAAATGAAAGAATTCCGTGACAACAGTCTGGGAATCCGTCTTTCCATGGACGTACCGCCTGCTTATGAAGCCGGAGGGGCAGGGCTTGTTTCCACCATTGAGGATTATTCCAGATTTGCGGCTATGCTGATAAACAAAGGCAGCTTCCAGGGCAGACAGATCCTTAAGCCTGCTTCTGTGGAATATATGACCACCCACAAGCTTATACCATGTCAACAGGAGTGGTTTGAAAAATGGTGGGAGATGAATGGATATTCTTATGGAAATCTGATGCGTGTGATGACGGATCCGTGGAAGGCACCCTTTGCATGCTGTGAGGGTGAATATGGCTGGGATGGCTGGCTTGGCTGCTATTTCGCCAATTTTCCCAAGGAGAATATGACGATTCTTATGATGATGCAGAAGAAAGATGCAGGGACATTTGATCTTACAAGGAAGCTGAGAAATGTGCTGCTTCTTGGAATGTAATATAAAGAGGAATTTGAGTTATGCCTAGAATTTATGCAGACAATGCAGCAACCACAAAAATAAGTCAGACAGCAATGAAGGCTATGATTTCTGCAATGGAGAATAGTTACGGAAATCCGTCCAGTATTCATCAGATTGGGATGGCAGCAAATGATGCCTTACAGACGGCGAGAGAGCAGATCGCACGTTGCCTTGGCTGTATGCCGAAAGAGATTTTTTTTACATCAGGTGGGACAGAATCAGATAATCAGGCAATTGTGTCAGCGGCTATGCTTGGGGCGAAACAGAATAAGAGGCATATTATTTCTACTGCGTTTGAGCATCATGCGGTGCTTCATACTCTGAGAAGGCTGAAGGAGCAGGGATTTGAGATTCAGCTTCTGGATGTGGGTGCAGAGGGGAATATTACAGCTGCTCAGGTGGAAGAAGCAATTCGGCTGGATACCTGTCTGGTTACGGTTATGTTTGCTAATAATGAAATTGGCTCTGTTCTTCCTATAGCGGAAATTGGAGAAGTCTGTCGTGCTCACGGGGTGCTTTTTCACACAGATGCAGTGCAGGCAGCAGGACATATCCCGGTAAATGTGAAGAAACAGAATATTGATATGTTATCTCTTTCCGCACATAAATTTCATGGTCCAAGAGGAATCGGTGCATTGTATGTGAAACGGGGGATTGAACTGACTTCTCTTATGGAGGGCGGCGGCCAGGAGCGTGGAAAACGGCCAGGCACAGAGAATTTACCGGCAATTATGGGAATGGCAGCTGCTCTGAAAGAAGAGTGCACTTTGATGGAACAAAATGAAGCCAAGGTTATCGCCATGCGAGATCGTTTGATTCAGGGGCTTTCGCAGATTCCTTATAGTATACTGAATGGTTCCAGGGAGAAACGCTTGCCTGGTAATGTGAATTTCTGCTTTGAAGGTGTATCCGGTGAAAGCCTGCTGCTTCTTCTGGATAGCAGGGGAATCTGTGCTTCTTCCGGTTCTGCCTGCGCATCAGGTGCCCTGGATCCAAGCCATGTACTTCTTTCTCTTGGTCTCGCTCCTGAAATCGCCCAGGGTTCACTCAGAATCAGCCTTGACATTTCCAATACTGAGGAAGAAATCGATTATATGCTGGAAGTGATTCCCCAGGTGGTGGAACAACTCCGCGGAATGTCAGATGATTGGCGGAAAAAGCATTGCGAGGATTAAAAGAATCGTGTATGATACAAGATATGATTATTAGAATAGATTGCTATTTAGTTGATTAAAAGTTCTTCAATGCGGACGCATTTGGACAATGTGTATTACTCACTCGCCGGCGCAACGCTACAGCGAACTAATCGCTAACTGCGACTAATGCGTTCGGGAGAGCCCTCACGCATAAGTCTCCGTAAGCGCTGGATTTCGCTTACGCTAAGAGCGCGCCTGAAATGGCTCGCTGGAGTAATACACATTGCCCAAATGCTGTGTGTCGGCTGGGACTTAAACACATTAAATAGTAATAGTTTTCAGTTTTTATGAGGTATAAATATGGAATCAGACAATATGAAAAAAGCATTGATCGCCATGAGTGGCGGCGTAGATTCTTCAGTGGCCGCTTACCTGATGAAGGAGCATGGATATGACTGCATCGGTGTCACCATGAAGCTTTTCCAGAATGAAGATGCCGGTGTGAGCCGCAAAAAAAGCTGCTGTTCTCTGGATGATGTGGAGGATGCAAGGAGCGTAGCGCATAATCTTGGAATCCCGTATTACGTGTTTAATTTCACCGCAGATTTTAAAAAACAAGTTATGGACCGCTTCGTAGCAGCCTATGAAAACGGTGCAACTCCCAACCCCTGCATTGACTGCAACCGCTACCTGAAATTCAACAGCCTTTACCATCGTGCAGAAGAATTAGGCTGTCACTATGTAGTAACCGGACACTATGCCAGAATTGAAAAGCGGGAAGATGGCAGATATCTTTTGAAAAAAGCAGCTGACCCTGCAAAAGACCAGAGTTATGTTCTTTACTCTCTTACTCAGGAGCAGCTGGCACACACCATGTTTCCACTTGGAGACATGAATAAACATCAGACCCGCATGATCGCAGACCAGCAGAATTTCTATAACGCAGATAAGCCGGACAGCCAGGATATCTGTTTTGTCCCAGATGGGGATTATGCTGGATTTATCCGCCGGTTTACAGGAAAAGACTATCCGGCAGGTGATTTTACAGATAAAGACGGAAATGTACTTGGGCATCATAAAGGAATTATTGGCTACACGGTAGGTCAGCGAAAGGGGCTTGGTATTGCAGCCGGGAAGCCGGTTTATGTTACCAAAATCTGTCCGGCAGAGAACCGCGTGATTCTGGGAGATAATGAAGATTTGTTCCATCGCGAACTGGATGTGGAAGACTTTAATTTCATCTCCTTTGATACCCCGCCGGCAGAATTCCGCGCCAAAGCCAAGGTTCGTTACCGCCAGAAGGAGCAGTGGGCAACTGTAAAAGTTACTGGAGAACATAGTGTACACATCATTTTTGATGAGCCCCAGAGAGCTATCACCAAAGGGCAGGCAGCTGTGCTTTATGATGGAGACGTAGTCATTGGCGGCGGTGTGATCACGGGCTGATAAAATCCGAAATTGCATGATATCTGTTGAAAATATATTGATGTAAAACAACCGGAAGAAATATAGCTAGGTCTATATTAAATTCTGGTTGTTTTTTTGTTTATGCAGTCAGTTTACAAAAAATTAAGAATATATCTTTGTTTTATAGATGACTAACCCTATGGGAAAATGTTACAATAACCCATATTAGGCATCAAAGTGGAGCGTATAGATGATAGAATGCCTTTTCAAACACGCTCCAGTCAACTACAGTGAAATATTCAGAAATGGAGGTATATGTGGAAAAAAGAAAATTAATCAGAGAACTTCAGTCCCATCAGTCCGTCTTAAAGGAAAAAGCCAGGGAGAAAGCCAGAGAATCCATCAGCGCAGTGATTCCCATTGTACTGATCGTTTTTATACTTGGTTTTACCGTGGCTGCGTTATCTCCAGGCATCCTGGTGGAATTCCTGGTAGGATCTGTGCTTGTGATCCTGGGAATGATCTTTTTTTCCATGGGAGCAGAATTATCCATGACGCCCATGGGAGAACATGTGGGAGGCAGTATGCTTCGCACGAAAAAGTTAGGCTTTATTATAATTATCGGTTTTATTCTGGGCTTTATTATCACAATATCTGAACCAGATCTGCAGGTTCTTGCAGAACAGGTTTCTTCTGTGCCCAATCTGGTGCTGATCTTATCTGTGGCACTTGGTGTTGGTGCGTTTCTTGTTGTGGCCTTATTGCGTATCCTTTTTGGAATTGCGCTGCCGCCATTGTTATTCAGTTTCTATATTTTAGTATTTGTATTAGCCATGTTTGTTCCTGAGAATTTTCTGGCAGTGGCATTTGATTCCGGTGGAGTGACCACTGGACCTATGACGGTACCCTTTATTATGGCATTGGGTGTTGGTATTGCATCCATCCGTAATGATAAACATGCCGGAGATGATAGTTTCGGGCTTGTGGCTCTATGCTCCATTGGACCTATTTTGGCAGTTCTGATTCTGGGACTTTTGTACCACACGGAAGGCAGCGCTGCGCTGGAAGTGGTTTCTGAAGTGGAAAATTCGATAGAACTGGGAAAATTATTTGCAGTTGCACTGCCGAAATATTTTAAAGAGATCGCTGTATCCATTTTCCCAATTGTTGCTTTCTTTGGAATTTTCCAGATTGTTTCGCTGAAATTGAATAAAACTGTGCTGATCAAAATCTGTATCGGCTTATTTTATACATACATAGGACTTGTTCTGTTCCTTACCGGGGCGAATGTAGGATTTATCCCAGCTGGAAATTATCTGGGGATGGTATTGGGAAATCTGCATTATAACTGGATTCTTGTGCCTCTTGGAATGGTGATCGGTTATTTTATTGTAAAAGCCGAGCCTGCGGTATATGTGCTGATGAAGCAGGTAGAGGAACTGACTGACGGTGCGATTTCCGGGAAATCCATACAGATTGGTCTGTCTGTGGGTGTGGCACTCTCTGTTGGGATTTCCATGCTCCGGGTGCTGACTGGAATCTCCATTTTCTGTTTTCTGGTGCCAGGTTATGCCATTGCCTTAATCCTCAGCCTGTTTGTTCCCAAAATTTTTACGGCTATTGCATTTGACTCTGGTGGTGTTGCCTCTGGACCTATGACAGCCACCTTTCTCCTTCCGCTGGCGCAGGGAGCCTGTGAAGCTGTGGGTGGAAATATTGTGACAGATGCTTTTGGCGTAGTGGCAATGGTTGCTATGACGCCGCTTATTACTTTGCAGGTGCTGGGCTTGGTTTATCGGGTAAAAGGCGGCGAGCTTGGAGGCAAGGGGAAGAATTTGCCTGCGGACAAAATACCAGTGGAAGCTATACCAGTGGCGGAACTGTTTGAAGAACTGGAAGACACAGAAATTATAGAGTTATAGAAAATTAAGAAAATAGGGATTGAGTGTTGACTCAAACACATTATAAATGAACAACTATAGTTAGGAAGACCTAATAGATGCCATTTTTGTGTGGCACAAAGTGGAAGTACAGATTATAGGAATGATGATTGGGTACACTCAGGGAAGATTATGAACAGCAACGAACTTTATAAAGAAAGGAATCATCTATGAGCGAATTATACATGATGGTTACCATCACCAACCGAAAATACATGTCGAAATTTGCAGCACTTTACCGGGAAAATCAGATAGAAGTAGGAACGGTTTCCCTTGGTATGGGAACTGCCTCAAGCTCCATCCTTGACTATATGGGATTAGAAGATGATGAGAAAAGCATCTGTTTTCACTTTGTGACAGAAGCTACCTGGAAAAAGGTGAAAAAGGGCTTGCAGAACCAGCTGCGGATCGACGTGCCCGGAACTGGGATTGCATTTACCATTCCCATGAGCAGCATTGGCGGCAAACGGGAATTGGGATTTCTCATTCAGGGACAGGAGTTTGTAAGAGAGGAGGAAGGTACATTGAAAGAGACAAAGCATGAACTGATCGTGGCAATTGCCAATTACGGATATAACACCCAGGTGATGAAAGCAGCAGAGGAGGGTGGCGCAACCGGCGGTACCGTTCTTCATGGAAAAGGGGTAGGAATGAAGCGCGCCGAACAGTTTCTTGGCGTTTCCCTGGTTTCCGAAAAAGAGGTGATCTTCATTGTGGCAAAATCAGAACAGAAAAATGCCATTATGAGTGCTATCATGGAAAAAGCCGGCCTCACCTCCAAAGCAGGAACCATCGTATTTTCCCTCCCCGTAACCAGCACAGCCGGGCTGCGGATTCTGGAAGATGAGGAAGAAAATTCATAAACTCCACTTTTTTACGTGGAGAAGTCATGGAAATATTTGCAGATTGGTGATGCTTTTGCATTCTGAGATTATAGTAATAAAATTATGGTGACCGCTTTACAATAGAATAGAACTTATTTTTGAGGAGACATCCTATGCTTGGAAAGGCAATAAGAAAGGCGGTTTTACCTATTTTGCTGGCCAGTCTCATGGTGGGAACTGGCTGTCGGATTGTATATGGGAAAGCAGATATATCGTTGAATGAAAGGGCAGAAAATTTTACAAGTGATAATACCGCTGCATCCCCGGAAGAACAAGAAAAAACCACGGAGCCAGCAGCACCTGATGATGCGCTTGTGCAGGCACCTTCTGCTCTTTTAATGGAGGCCAGTACAGGCACTGTAATTTACGAAAAAGATTCGGATACCAGGCGAAGTCCAGCGAGTATTACAAAGATTATGACGTTAATCCTGATTTTCGATGCGTTGGAGAATGGTACACTGAAAATGGATGATCTGGTAACCACCAGTGCCTATGCGAAATCTATGGGTGGCTCCCAGGTATTTCTGGAGGAAGGAGAAACCCAGGACGTGGAGACTATGATCAAGTGCATTGTGATCGCCTCTGGAAATGACGCCAGTGTAGCAATGGCAGAGCATATTGGAGGCAGCGAGCAGGAATTTGTGCGGCAGATGAATGAGCGGGCAGCAGGGCTTGGAATGGAGAATACCCATTTTGTAGACTGCTGTGGATTGACAGAATCCACAGATCACTACACAACTGTCCGGGACATTGCCATTATGAGCCGGGAGCTGATCACCAAATATCCGAAGATCCTGGAGTACTCTTCTATATGGATGGAAAATATTACTCATGTGACCAGACAAGGCTCCAAAGAGTTTTGCTTAACGAACACTAACAAACTCCTTCGAAGCTACGACGGATGCATCGGTCTGAAAACTGGAAGTACCAGTCTGGCAAAGTATTGCGTATCTGCTGTGGCGTCCCGAAATAACATTACCTTGATTTCTGTAGTTATGGCAGCACCCGATTACAAAGTTCGTTTCAAGGACGCCGCTGCCATGCTGAACTACGGTTTTTCAAAATGCAGCTTTTACACGGATGAAAATCCCGAAAAGCTTCCCCAGATAGAGGTCCGAAAAGGAACCAAACCTACCACAGAAATAAAATATGAAAAGAACTTCCAGTATCTGAGCACCGACGGCAAAACCATAGGCGAAGTGGAACGGAAACTGAATCTGGAAACTCAGGTCCAGGCGCCTGTAAAGAAGGTGATGTTGCCGGGACTCTGGAGTATTACCAGAATGGACAAAAGCTTGGAGAGGTGAACATTCTTTTTTCTGAAACTATAGAAAAAGCAACCTATAAAAACTGTCTGGAAAAGCTATTAAAGCTATTGTAAAGAACGTAGTATGGCAGGAGAACCTGATTTTCACCTTTGCCCCTAAAAAGTTACTGTTCACTGGTAACGTTCCGCGAGGCGTTTTTTGTGAACAAAGTTCACAGAAAACCCGAGAATTGCGGCGCGAAATCATGCGAATGCATGATTTCTGTGCATCGCGAAGCGCGTTACTGTGAACGGAGTGAACAGTAACCCTAAAAATAGTTATACAAATTACAGAAGCATTTTGACAAAACAGTCCTCGTCGGTTTATAATAAACTCTGTATGAAAATTTTTGCTGATGTCTTACAAAAATATAGCAGCAAAAGCGGAGGAGAATCATATGAAACAAGAGAAAAAACAGCCTGGCAGATTAAAGATGCTTGCAGGCTATTATAAACCATATAAGGGACTGTTTTTTGCAGATCTTTTTTTTGCATTCCTTGGGGCAGCAGTGACACTTGTCATTCCACTGATGGTTCGTTATATTATGAATTCCATAAGTGAAATGTCAGCGGATGAAGCGAAGACCATGATTTTGAAAATCGGGGTGGGAATGCTGGTACTGATCCTGGTGCAGCTTGGAAGCCGTTATTTTATTACCTATTATGGACATATGATGGGGGCTTACATTGAGCATGATATGCGAAATGAGATATTCAGCCATTACCAGAAGCTCTCTTTTGCATTTTATGATAATCAGAAGGTCGGTCAGCTTCTTTCCAGGATCACAAGTGATCTTTTTGATATTACAGAGCTTCTCCACCATGGACCGGAGGATATTCTGATCTCAGTGATCAAGCTGTTCGGAGCACTGATCATTCTTATGAATGTGAAGCCGCAGATGGCACTGCTGTGCTTCGCAGTTGTAATTATTATGCTGATCTATGCACTGATTTATAATAAAAAGATGAAAAGTGCATTTAAGGAAAACCGTGTGCGCATGGGCGAGATCAACAGCCAGATCGAGGACAGTCTTTCCGGAATCCGTGTGGTAAAATCTTTTGGAAATGAGAAGCGTGAGATTGAGAAATTCCGTAAAGGAAATGAGCGTTTTGTGGATTCCAAGCGTGTGACTTACCGCTATATGGCAGGTTATCATGCAGGCATGGATGCGTTTACCACACTGATCACAGTTACTGCACTGGTTTCCGGAGCCATGTTCCTGGCAGCAGGAGATTTAAGCGCCACAGATCTTGTGACTTTTCTTTTGTATATTAACAATTTTACAGAGCCGGTTACCAAGCTGGTAAACTTTACCGAGCAGTTCCAGAACGGCTACAGTGGTTATGACCGCTTCCTGGAAATGATGTCCATTGCGCCGGATATTGAGGATGCGCCGGATGCCGTTTCTATGGATCATGTAAAAGGAGATATCCGTTTCGAAAATGTTTCTTTCCACTATGAAGACCACAATGAGAAAGTGCTTTCTAACGTAAATCTGGAAGTGAAGCCCGGTGACTATGTTGCCCTTGTAGGCACCTCTGGAGCTGGAAAGACTACCCTTTGCAGTCTGATCCCCAGATTTTATGATGTTTCATCTGGTGCCATTTATCTGGATGGAAAAGATATCCGAAAGATCAAACTGAAGGATCTTCGTAATCAGATTGGAATTGTGCAGCAGGATGTATACCTGTTTGCAGGAAACATTATGGAAAATATCCGATATGGCCGTCCGGACGCTACCGACGAGGAAGTCATCCGCGCAGCCAAGCTTGCCAATGCTCATGATTTTATTATGGAAATGCCGGATAACTATGGCACAGACATTGGACAGCGTGGCGTGAAGCTTTCCGGAGGACAGAAACAGCGTCTTTCCATTGCGAGAGCTTTTCTGAAGAATCCGCCGATCCTGATCTTTGATGAGGCAACATCCGCCCTGGATAACGAAAGTGAGAAGGTAGTGCAGCAATCTCTGGAACGTCTTGCCAAAGACCGAACCACCTTCGTGATCGCCCATCGTCTTTCCACGATCCGCAATGCCAGAAGGATCCTGGTGCTGACCGAAGATGGAATTGCAGAAGAAGGTACACATCAGGAGCTGATGGAGAAGGACGGCGTATATGCGAAACTTTGCAAAGCCGGATTGTGATCGTAAACAGCAATTATATGCGAAAGGATGAATTGCAGAATGAAAGAAATAAGAACCGAAGACGCAGCAGGCCAGATCCTCTGCCATGATATTACACAGATTATAAAGGATGAGAAGAAAGGCGTTCTGTTTTCCAAAGGACATATTGTGAAAGAAGAGGACATTCCGCTGCTCCTTTCTGTTGGAAAAGAACATCTTTTTGTGTGGGAAAAGAAAGAGGGAATTCTTCATGAAAATGAGGGCGCTGATATTTTGTATAAAATCTGTGCAGGAGATTCCATGCATGGAACTGATGTGAAAGAAGGCAAGATCGAACTGGTAGCAGACGAGAACGGAGTTCTGAAAATTCGCAGAGATGCCCTTCTGGCAGTGAATTCTCTGGGGGAGATGATGATCGCTTCCCGCCACGGAGACTTCCCGGTAAAAAAAGGAGATAAACTGGCTGGCACCAGGATCATCCCTCTTGTAATCGAAAAAGAAAAAATGGACAGAGCTGTGGAAGCCGCTGGTCCAGAACCGATTTTTTCCATTCTTCCCTATCACCACAAAAAGGTTGGAATCGTTACAACTGGAAGCGAGGTAAAAAAAGGGCTGATTCAGGATACCTTTACCCCTGTATTAAAAGAAAAACTTTCCGAGTACCCTACTGAAATAATCGGTCAGACGACTCCGGGAGATGACAAGGCACAGATCACAGCCGACATTATGGAATTTATTAACCAGGGTGCAGATATGGTAGTCTGCAGCGGCGGCATGAGTGTAGATCCAGATGACCGTACACCTGGAGGAATCCGTGATACAGGAGCCAGAGTTGTTACTTACGGTGCACCGGTACTGCCAGGAGCCATGCTTCTTATCGCTTACTATGAGAAAGAGGGCAAATGCATCCCGATCCTTGGGCTTCCTGGATGTGTCATGTATGCGAAGCGTACTGTATTTGATCTGGTTCTGCCAAGAATCATGGCAGACGATGAAATTTTCCCGGAAGAAGTTGCTGCATACGGAGAAGGCGGTCTCTGCCTGAACTGCAAAGTCTGTACCTTCCCCAACTGTGGATTTGGAAAGTAAGCAGGGCCTGGGGCGTGCAGATTGCAGAAGGCCTTTTTCAAACACGCTCTGGAAATTACAAAGTATTTAAGGAGATTTATGGAAAAATTTCGAACTGTAACCTATGAAGTCCATAACCCGAAAATAAAAAAAAGCGTGCGCTTTGCTGTTCTTGCAGACCTTCACGGAAGCATTTTCGGCGAAGAGAACAGTGCTTTGCTGAAAAAAATCCAGGAAAATGACCCCGATGCCATTCTTCTTGCCGGAGACATGGTGGTCCGGATGGATCCTTCCACCCTGGAAACTGCCAGAAAACTGCTTTGTACACTGGCGAAGAACTTCCCCATCTTTTACGCCATGGGAAACCACGAAACCAAAATGAAAGCCAAAGGGCACCTTTATCGGAATGAGTACCTGAAATATCAGGCAGAGTTGAAACAAAAAGGAATCTGTTTTCTGGCAAATGAGAAGAGCAAAGTTGTTCTGGCTGGCAATTCCTTTGTGGTAAATGGACTGGAACTTCCACTGGAATACTATCACAAGCCTTTTTCCCCGAAGCTAACTTCTGAAAAAATGGAAGAGCTTATGGGAAAGCCAGATCCGGAAGCCATAAATATTCTTCTTGCCCATAACCCAAAATATGGCAGAACCTATTTCCACTGGGGGGCAGACCTGATTCTGTCTGGACATTACCATGGCGGTGTGCTCCGTTTTTCCAGACATGTGGGAGCCATCAGTTCCCAGTTTATACCTTTTCCAAAATACTGTTGCGGCGATTTTTACAAAAATGGCAAATGTATGATCGTAAGTGCAGGCCTTGGGGAACACACAGTGCCTCTTCGGATCCATAATCCAAGAGAGCTGATTTTTATAGAAATGAAACCGTAAGGGAGAGAGGAAAGCGCATGGCAATTCCCGTAAAACTGAATGTTTTTGAAGGACCGCTTGATCTGCTCCTTCACCTTATTGATAAAAATAAAATTGATATTTATGATATACCGATTGTGGAGATTACGGATCAGTATATGGAATACATTCACGCTATGGAAAAAGAAGATCTTGGAGTTATGAGTGAGTTTATGGTCATGGCAGCCACACTTCTGGATATCAAGTGCCGGATGCTTCTTCCAAAAGAAATCAATGAAGAAGGAGAAGAGGAGGACCCCAGAGCGGAGCTGGTTCAGAAACTTCTGGAATATAAGATGTATAAATATATGTCTTATGAGCTGAAGGACAAAATGGACGATGCCAGCGGCGTTTATTTCCGTGAGCCGGATGTGCCAAGGGAGGTGCTTCAGTATCGGGAGCCAGTGGATCCCTCAGAACTTCTGGCTGGTCTTACTCTTGAGAAATTAAACGCCATTTACCAGTCGATCATCAGGCGGCAGGACGACAGACGGGACCCTATCCGAAGTCAGTTTGGAAAAATCGAGAAGGAAGAAGTCAGTCTTTCTGATAAAATGCTGGAGATGAAAGAATTTGCAAAGACTCACAGGAAATTCAGCTTTCGGGACCTGTTGAAAAAGCAGTGTTCCAAAGTACAGGTAATCGTTACCTTCCTTTCCGTGCTGGAACTGATAAAAATGGGACACATTCATGTGGTTCAGGAAGAGATTTTTGATGACATTCAGATCAATGTTGTGACAGAGCCGGAAACCTGGAAGAATCTAACAGAATTTGCAGAGGAAGAAGGATAGTGTATGGAAATTAAACGATTAGAAGGTGCCGTTGAGGCAATCCTGTTTGCGATGGGTGAATCTGTGGAATTAGGTCAGATTGCGAAAGCAATCCAGCAGGATAAGCCAACTACAGAAAAACTACTCCATAATCTGATGGATAAATATAAGGATGAGGGAAGGGGAATCCAGATCATTGAGCTGGAGGGCTCTTATCAGCTGTGCACCAAACGGGATTACTATGGCTGTCTGATCCGGATTGCCATGCAGCCTAAGAAACCTGCCCTTACAGATGTTATGCTGGAAACGCTGTCTATTATAGCCTATAAGCAGCCTGTGACAAAAGCTGAGATTGAAAAGATCCGGGGAGTAAAAAGCGATCATGCAGTAAATAAGCTGGTTGAGTATAATCTGGTAAAGGAGCTTGGACGTCTTGATGCACCTGGACGGCCGATCCTTTTCGGCACTACAGAAGAATTTCTTCGCACATTTGGTGTGCAGGGTCTGGAAGAGCTGCCGGCTGTGGATCCGGTAAAAATGGCGGATTTTAAGGCTGAGGCAGAAGAGGAAGTACAGCTGAAGCTGGATATATAAGACAGGACAAGTAAGCCACAGATAAACTGCAGACGATATGACAGGACAAGTAAGCCGCGGATAAACTGCAGACAATGAAACAGGATAAGTAAGCCGCGGATAAACTGCAGGCGATAAGACAGGAGAGAAAAAATGCCCACAACATATGCACATGATTTGTTTGGTCAGAAAGTATACAGGCAATTGCCCGATCAAGTGAAAGAAATTATTCGGAAAAACGGTGAACTGTATCGGATCGGTCTTCACGGACCGGATATTTTCTTCTATTATTTTATTTTTAAGAATCACGTAAGCAGTGTAGGATACCGTATGCACAAAGAAAAAGCCCGGGCATTTTTTATCCAGGGAATGGCGCAGGTCAGAGAGACTGGTGATGAGGCACTTCTTGCCTATCTTCTTGGCTTTGGCTGTCATTATCTTCTGGACTCTTCCTGTCATCCTTTTGTAAATGAAATGAATGATAAGGGCAGGATTTCCCACAGCCTTCTGGAAATTGAATTTGACCGCTTCCTTATGGAAGAAAATAGGAAAAATCCATATGCCTTTTATCCTTCTGATTGTATCAAAGCAAAACGCAAAAATGCAGCGGAAATCCACAAGGCTTTTCCTCTTGTAAAAACAGGAGATATTCTTCTGAGCCTTAAACTGATGAAATTTATGACAAATCTGCTGGTATGTGACGATGGCGGGACGAGACGGGCGCGTCTGTCGAAGCTTTCCAGCCTTGGAGGAAGAAGAGCACAGTCTGCTTTGATCGATCACTATATGATGGCTCAGCCGGCAGGTGGCAGCAGGGAACCTGTGGAACAGCTGAATACATTGTTTGAAAAAGAGGTGAAAGAGGCACCGGCAGAATTGCTGGAGCTGTATCAGCTTTCCCAGGAGGACATGCTGTTGTCTGAGCGATGGAATCTGACTTACAATGGTTAGCTGTGATATACAAACTGAAAATTGAACCAATTTCAGGGACAGGTATTTTGTAAGATACCTGTTCTTTTTATCAGGCAAAACTTGTAGAGTGAGCTTTGCATAGTTTGGGACAGGTCCGCGTAAAATACTATAAACGGAATGTGGGGTGGACTATGAAAAGCAGATACAGATTCTTTTGTTTTACACTGACTTTTGTACTTGTTTTATGCACTGCTGCCCAGGTGTCAGGAAGCACTGGTACAGATGAAAAAAAGACTGTCAGTTCCATTGTGCAGATGATACCGGCAGCTGTTGATATGAAAGAAACAGACGGACCTGGAAATCTCTATGCCTTATCAGCAGTTCTTATGGATGGGGATTCTGGCCGGGTACTGTACGAAAAAGAGGGCTATACAGCTCGTCCGAATGCCAGTACCACAAAGGTAATGACCTGTATCCTTGCCTTGGAAAAGGGCTCCGGTGATGATTATGTAATGGTGTCAGAAAATGCGGCCTCTCAACCAGAAGTAAAGCTGAATTTAAAGGAAGGGGAGCAGTATTACCTGGAAGATCTTCTTTATTCTTTAATGTTGAAAAGCCATAATGATACGGCTGTGGCAATTGCTGAACACATTGGCGGTTCTGTGGAAGGGTTTGCAAAAATGATGAATGCAAAAGCAAAGGAGATTGGCTGCACGAACACTCATTTTGTTACGCCGAACGGTCTTGACAGTGCAGATGCAGGAGGCATTCATCAGACTACCGCAAGAGATCTGGCTTTGATCATGAGCTATGCTGTGAAAAATAAAGCATTTCTTCATATCACACAGACCAGGGATTATTCTTTTTCTGATATTACAGGAAAACGTCAGTTTTCCGTCCATAATGCAAATGCATTTCTTGATATGACTTCGGACGCCATTTCAGGAAAAACAGGTTTTACAGGAAATGCGGGTTATTGTTATGTGGCAGCCTGTGAAAATGAGAAAAGAAAATTTATTATTTCCCTTCTTGGCTGCGGCTGGCCGAATAATAAGACATATAAATGGAAAGATGCCATGAAACTGCTGGAATATGGCAAAGCAAATTTTCACAAGGAAACCTATTGGCAGGAGCCGGAGATTCCGGCTATACCAGTAAAGGATGGGACTGACGAAAGCAGCGGGAAAGAATCTGGTAAGGAAAACCAGGAAAATTCCGGGAGAATTTTCACAGAAACTGGGACAGGTTTCGCAGATGTATATATAAATGGCCGGATTCAGGCATCTGATTCTGACAAAAAGAAACAGATCCTTCTGAAAGAAGGGGAAAAGATTACCTGCCATCTGCGTATTGAGAAAAATTTGACAGCACCTGTAAAAAAGGGGCAGAAAATTGGTCAGGTCACTTTTTGTCTTGGAGAACTTGTCTTGGATAACTATTTTGTGACAGCAGATCGCAATATTGTTAAAATCACCTATTTATGGTGCGCAAACAAGGTGTTTCATGACTTTTTTCACTAAAAAGCCTGACGGAATATGTATGATATATAAAAAAATCCCCCGAAAATCGAGGGATTTTTTTGCATAAAAACACGGAAAACTATTGAAAAATTGTGTGAAAAAATGTACAATTAGAATCGGCAGAATTTTTGGTTATACTTTTAAATTATTATAAAATGGAGGGCAAGAAAGAATGAGTAACGCAACACAAAGTTTAGCGGGCACAAGAATCACTTCTTTGCTTGACGCGAACAGTTTTGTTGAGATCGGCCAAAGTGTAACAGCCAGAAATACAGATTTCAACATGACTGAGAAAAAAGCACCTTCAGACGGTGTTATTACCGGATATGGTGTAATCGATGGAAATCTGGTGTATGTGTACAGCCAGGATGTTTCCGTACTGAACGGAACCGTTGGTGAAATGCATGCCAAGAAGATTACCAGACTTTATGATATGGCTATGAAGACCGGTGCTCCGGTGATCGGCCTGATCGATTGTGCAGGTCTCCGTCTTCAGGAGGCAACTGACGCACTGGAAGCATTCGGTGAAATTTATATGAAACAGACTCTGGCATCCGGACTGATCCCACAGATCACAGGTATCTTCGGTACCTGCGGTGGTGGTATGGCACTTGTACCGGCACTGACAGACTTCACATTTGTTGAAGAGAAGAAAGGCAAACTGTTTGTAAACACCCCGAACGCCCTTGAAGGCAACCACGTTTCCAAATGTGACACATCCTCAGCCAGATTCCAGAGCGAAGAGACAGGTCTTGTAGACGGAATCGGCACTGAGGACGAGATCCTTGGAAAAATCCGTGAACTCGTAACATATCTGCCATCTAACTGCGAAGACACTGATTCTTACATGGAGTGCACAGACGACCTGAACCGTGTATGCGAGGATATTGAGAACTGCACAGGTGACACAGCCATTGCACTTTCCAGAATCGCTGATAACGGCCAGTTCTTCGAGGTAAAAGCTAACTACGGTAAGAGCGTTGCTGTTGGATTTATCAGACTGAACGGCGCTACCGTTGGTGCTGTTGCAAACAGAAGCGAGAGCTATGATGCAGAAGGCAAAAAGGTATGGGAGTCTGATGGAACCCTTAGTGCACGCGGTGCAAGAAAAGCAGCAGAGTTCGTAAAATTCTGTGACGCTTTCGAGATCCCGGTACTTACTCTTACAAATGTAAACGGCTTCAAGGCTACTGTATGTGGCGAGAAGATGATGGCGAAATCTGTTGGAACACTGGTTCATGCATTTGCAGATGCTACTGTTCCGAAGGTTAACGTTGTGATCGGCAAAGCATTTGGAACCGCTTACACAGCTATGAACAGCAAAGCAATCGGTGCAGACATGGTATACGCATGGGAGAACGCAGAGATCGGTATGATGGATGCAGACCTTGCAGCCAAGATCATGTATGCAGGCGATGACGCAGCAGCTCTTACTGAGAAAGCAGCTGAGTACAGAGAACTGCAGAACTCTGTTTCCTCTGCAGCAGCAAGAGGATATGTTGACACCATTATCAGCCCGGCTGATACAAGAAAATATGTGATCGGTGCATTTGAAATGCTGTTCACAAAAAGGGAAGAACGTCCGTCCAAGAAACACGGCACGGTCTAAGCGAGGTGGAGCATATGAAACAGATTTTTAAGAAAGTATCCTCCCTTTGCACAGTACTTCTCATGATGGCAGTTCTCACTCTTACCGGAGTATCCTCCGTATGGGCAGCTGATGAGGTAGATGACACGGTAAAGCAGACCCTGGTCACTACCGCTGAGGGACTTACCGATACCATCATTGCTCTCAGTGATGAAGATATTGAGAATTATACCAAGTCATCTGATGAGTTTACTGTTGGTGCAATGACTGCATGGGCAGGCTCCAAGGATGAAGTTGGGGCTTTAAAGGAGAGAACCGGAGAGACAGAGGTGAAGGCTTCTGACGATGGATATACCGTTACTGTACCGGTCTCCTTTGAGAAAGCAGATGCAAATTTCGTTTATATTTTCGATGCTTCTACAGGAGCACCTACATCCCTTACTGTTGATGTACAGTACTCCATGGCTGAGACCTTAAGAAGAGCTGTTATGAATACTATCATGGGTATTGCGATCGTATTCATCGTTCTTATTTTCCTGAGCTTCCTGATCTATCTGTTCAGATTCATCCCGAATCCGGAAGCAAAGAAAAAAGCTCAGGCAGCAGCCCCTGCACCTGCTCCGGTGGCAGCACCAGTAGAAGTTGCAGAAGCAGACGATACAGAACTGATCGCGGTTATCGCAGCAGCAATTGCAGCAGCTGAGGGAACCACTACAGATGGATTCGTTGTACGTTCCATCCGCAAAATCAATCGTAAAAAGAGATAAATACAGGAGGATCCTAAAATGAAAAGTTATACAATTACCGTTAACGGAACAGCATATGAAGTAACTGTTGAAGAGACAGGAAGCGTTTCTGCACCAGCAGCTGCAGCTCCTGCAGCTGCTCCGAAGGCAGCACCTGCACCGAAGGCAGCTCCGAAGGCAGCAGCCGGAGCAGGCGCAGTTAAGGTTGCAGCTTCCGTACCTGGAAAGGTTCTGAAAATCGCAGCAAGCGTTGGACAGGCTGTAAAAGCCGGTGACAACATTGTAATCCTGGAATCCATGAAGATGGAGATCCCGGTTGTAGCTCCTCAGGACGGAACCGTTGCAAGCATTGATGTTGCAGAAGGTGCCTCTGTAGAAAATGGAGATACCCTGGCAACAATGAACTAAGTCGGGAGGTAATAGGATGTCTTACGTAGCAGACACTTTGTCCAACCTGATCCATCAGACCGCATTTTTTAATCTGACATGGGGAAACTACCTGATGATCGTGGTTGCTTGTGTATTCTTATATCTTGCCATTGCAAAGGGATTTGAGCCTCTTCTGCTTGTTCCCATTGCATTTGGTATGCTCCTTGTTAATATTTATCCGGACATTATGGCAAATCCGGAAGACATGTCCAACGGTGTTGGTGGTCTTCTTCATTACTTCTACATCCTTGATGAGTGGAGTATTCTTCCTTCCCTTATCTTTATGGGTGTAGGTGCCATGACAGACTTTGGTCCGCTGATTGCGAATCCGAAGAGCTTCCTGATGGGTGCTGCAGCACAGCTCGGTATCTATATGGCTTACTTCCTTGCAATCTTCCTTGGATTCAATGGAAAAGCAGCAGCAGCAATCTCCATTATCGGTGGTGCAGATGGTCCGACCTCCATTTTCCTTGCTGGTAAGCTTGGTCAGACTGCTCTTATGGGACCGATCGCCGTGGCGGCATATTCCTATATGTCACTGGTTCCGATCATCCAGCCTCCGATCATGAAACTGTTTACTACTGAGAAAGAGCGTAAGATCAAGATGGAGCAGCTTCGTCCTGTATCCAAGCTTGAGAAGATCCTCTTCCCAATCGTAATCACAATCGTTGTCTGCATGATTCTTCCGACAACAGCTCCTCTGGTTGGTATGCTTATGCTTGGTAACCTGTTCAGAGAGTGCGGCGTTGTAAAACAGCTTACAGAGACAGCTTCCAATGCACTTATGTACATCGTAGTTATCCTTCTTGGTACATCTGTTGGTGCTTCCACAAGTGCAGAGGCATTCCTGAATGTGGATACTCTGAAGATCGTTGTATTAGGTCTTGTGGCATTTGCATGTGGTACTTTCGGCGGTGTTATGCTCGGAAAGGTTATGTGCAAGCTTACAGGCGGCAAGATCAATCCGCTTATTGGTTCCGCCGGTGTATCTGCGGTACCTATGGCAGCCCGTGTTTCCCAGAAGGTTGGTGCTGAGGCAGATCCTACCAACTTCCTTCTGATGCATGCAATGGGACCAAACGTTGCCGGTGTTATCGGTACAGCCGTTGCTGCCGGAGCATTTATGGCTATTTACGGAATCTAATAATGATACCAGAAATTCGGATTTTTCCCGGCTTTCTATAGTGAAACCGGGAAGTCCGGATGAACTAAATAAATAAGGAGAACAATTATGGCAGAAATTGAAAAAAAACCTGTTAAAATTGTGGAAACCATTCTGCGTGATGCACATCAGTCCCTGATTGCAACCCGTATGACAACAGAGCAGATGCTTCCAATCGTTGATAAACTTGATAAAGTAGGCTACCATGCAGTTGAGTGCTGGGGCGGTGCTACTTTCGATGCAAGCCTTCGTTTCCTTCATGAGGATCCGTGGGAAAGACTTCGTAAATTACGTGCAGGATTCAAGAACACAAAGCTGCAGATGCTTTTCCGTGGCCAGAACATTCTTGGATATCGTCCATACGCTGATGATGTAGTAGAGTATTTTGTTCAGAAATCTCTGGCAAATGGTATCGATATCATCCGTATTTTCGACTGTATGAATGACCTTCGTAACCTTCAGACTGCTGTACATGCTGCAAACAAAGAGCATGGCCATGCACAGGTTGCTCTTTCCTATACACTTGGTGATGCGTATACTCTTGAGTACTGGACAAACATTGCGAAACGTATCGAGGAAATGGGTGCAGACTCTATCTGTATCAAAGATATGGCCGGCCTTCTTCTTCCATATAAGGCAACTGAGCTTGTTACAGCCCTGAAAGAGACTGTTAAGATCCCGATCGATCTTCATACACATTACACCTCTGGTGTAGCTTCCATGACTTACTTAAAAGCTGTTGAAGCTGGTGTTGATATCATCGATACTGCAATGTCTCCATTTGCACTGGGTACTTCCCAGCCTGCAACTGAGGTTATGGTTGAGACCTTCAAAGGCACTCCATATGATACCGGATTTGATCAGCAGCTTCTTGCTGAGATCGCAGACTACTTCCGTCCAATGCGTGACGAGGCTCTTGAGAGCGGCCTTCTGAATCCGAAGAACCTTGGCGTAAACATCAAGACTCTTCTGTATCAGGTACCAGGTGGTATGTTATCCAACCTTACTTCCCAGCTGAAAGAGCAGCATGCAGAAGACAAGTTCTATGATGTTCTTGAGGAAGTTCCGCGTGTACGTAAAGACCTTGGTGAGCCGCCGCTTGTTACTCCGTCTTCTCAGATCGTTGGTACACAGGCTGTATTTAACGTTCTCATGGGCGAGAGATACAAGATGGTTACCAAAGAGACAAAAGATGTTCTCAGCGGAAAATATGGTGCTACAGCAAAACCATTCAATCCAGAAGTTCAGAAGAAATGTATCGGTGACACACAGCCGATCACATGCCGTCCGGCAGATCTTCTTGAGAATGAGCTGGGCAAACTTGAAGGCGAGATGGCACAGTATAAAGAGCAGGATGAGGACGTTCTGTCCTATGCACTGTTCCCACAGGTTGCTACTGACTTCTTCAAGTATCGTCAGGCTCAGGAGAAAAAGGTGGATGAGACGGTTGCTGATACCAAAAACGGAGCATATCCGGTTTAATCAGTGAGGAATAATTTGTCAGTGTCTGGCCTATAGACACTTTGCTGACAAAAATAATGAAAGACACGTGCAGAGAAGCCTTTTGCACGTGTCTTTTTGAAAAATATAAGTAAAATTTGTGTAACTTTCGGTAGTTACTGAATAGTTGCAAATCTGTTTTATGAAAGGTATGTAAATGAGTAAAATACTGATCATAGGCGGCGGTGCTGCCGGAATGATGGCCGGTGTTTATCTGGCAAGGGCAGGACATGAGGTTCACATCCTGGAGAAAAACGAGAAACTTGGAAAGAAAGTGTATATTACAGGAAAAGGCAGATGCAATGTTACAAATAACTGTGACACGGAAGAACTGTTCCGGGCAGTTATGTCTAACCCGAAATTCCTGTACAGTGCTTTCTATTCTTTCACGCCCCAGGATGTAATGGAATTCTTTGAAGAAGCGGGAGTTCCACTGAAGACAGAGAGAGGCAACCGGGTTTTCCCTGTGTCTGACCATTCTTCAGATATTATCCGCGGTCTGGAACGGGAACTTAAGAAAGCTGGTGCCCATATCCATCTTCGCACAGAGGTGAAAACGGTGAAGGTCAGTCCCTATGAGGAACCGGACGTGGATGAGAAAAAGGCACATCACAGCCGGGTAACAGGTGTAGAACTGGCAGATGGAAGTTTTATGGAGGGCGATCATGTTCTGGTTGCCACTGGAGGACTTTCCTATCAGTCAACAGGCTCCACAGGTGATGGCTATCGCTTTGCAGAGGAAACCGGCCATAAAGTAAAGGCGCTTTCTCCGTCACTGGTTCCTCTTAAGACAAAAGAGGATTATATCCCAAGACTTCAGGGACTTTCCTTAAAAAACACCGAACTTACGATTAAGTCAGGCAAAAAGGTGCTCTTCCAGGATTTTGGTGAGATGATGTTCACCCACTTTGGCGTGACAGGCCCCATGATTTTATCTGCAAGCGCACATATTGGCAAACAACTGCAGAAATCCGGAGAATTGAATGCTTATCTGGATCTGAAGCCTGCCCTTACCATGGAACAGCTGGATGCCAGGATTCTGCGGGAATTTGAGGCAGGACAGAATAAACAGTTTAAGAATGTGATCGGCGTACTTTTTCCATCATCCCTTACACCTGTCATGCTGGAACTGGGTGGTATTTCTCCGGAAAAAAAGATACACGATATTTCCAGGGAAGAAAGAATTCACTTTGAAGAACTGGTGAAAGCTTTCCCATTTACCATCAATGGAATGGGAGAATATAAAGAAGCAGTTATTACAAGAGGCGGTGTTTCTGTGAAGGACATTCAGCCGGGAACTATGGAATCCCGAAAGGTAAAAAATCTCTATTTTATTGGAGAAGTGCTTGACCTGGATGCGGTAACCGGTGGCTATAATCTTCAGATTGCCTGGTCAACTGCGTATCTGGCAGCCATGGCATTGAAAAATGGATGAAAATCTGTTATAAATGTAAGAAGTGAAAAAACTGCGATTTAAGAGGAGGTAACAGAGAAAATGGGATGTAACATTGCCATTGACGGGCCGGCAGGAGCAGGCAAAAGCACAATTGCAAAGAGAGTGGCAAAGGAGCTGTCTTTTATCTATGTAGATACAGGCGCTATGTACCGCGCCGTAGCACTTTATCTGCTGAGAAATGAAATTGACGGAACAGATGCGGAAGCAGTTGCAGATAACTGTCAGAGCGCTGAGGTTTCCATTCGATATGAAAATGGAGAGCAGGTTGTAATTCTTAACGGTGAGAATGTAAATCAGTATATCCGTACGGAAGAGGTTGGAAACATGGCATCCAAAACATCTGCAAACCCGGCGGTAAGGGCACATCTTCTCAATCTTCAGAGAAATCTGGCAGCAAAGAACGATGTTGTAATGGATGGCAGGGATATTGGAACTGTAATTCTTCCGGACGCACAGGTGAAGATTTATCTTACTGCCAGCGTGGAGACCAGAGCTAAGAGGCGTTATGATGAATATCTTGCCAAGGGCGAGGGTGCTGATCTTGAAGAAATCAAGAAAGACATTGAAAACCGGGATCATCAGGATATGACAAGAGAGATTTCCCCGCTCCGGCAGGCTGAAGATGCCGTGCTTGTAGATTCTTCTTTCATGAATATTGACGAAGTTGTAGCTGCAATTCTCGGAATCTACAAAGATAAGGTGGAATAACCATGGAAGTGAAGGTTGCGAAAACAGCAGGCTTTTGTTTTGGCGTACAGCGTGCTGTAGACAAGGTTTACGAGCTAATCGGCAGTTGTCCTGACAGGCTTTTTACCCTGGGTCCAATTATTCATAATGAAGAAGTAGTGAATGATCTGGAAAAGAAGGGGGTCAGAGTGGCATCTGAGGATGATCTGAGAACACTTCCTGAGGGCAGCACGGTTGTGATCCGCTCACATGGTGTGGGAAAAGAGGTTTATGACCATCTGGAAGAATACGGACTTTCCTATGTGGATGTAACCTGTCCCTTTGTTCTGAAAATTCACCGGATCGTAGAGAAAGAGAGCAGGGCAGGCGCCCATATTGTGATCATAGGAGACCCGGATCATCCGGAAGTTGTGGGAATCTGCGGCTGGTGCATGGGACCTTACACGGTAATTCGAACCGAGCAGGATGCACTGGATTTTGTGTTTCCGGCCGACAAAAACATATGTATTGTGTCTCAGACAACATTTAATTATAATAAATTTAAAGATTTAGTTGAAATTCTTTCAAAAAAGAGGTATGATAATACTGTTTTAAATATTCTTAATATTTTAAACACTATTTGTAATGCTACCGAAGAACGGCAGAGAGAAGCAAAGAGCATAGCCGGAGAGGTAGACACTATGTTAGTCGTAGGAGGCAGGCATAGTTCCAATACTCAAAAGCTGTTTGAAATATGTAAAAAGGAATGTGAAAATACTTACTATATACAAACACCTGTAGACTTGGATTCAGATATGTTCCAATGCAGTAGTTATGTAGGTATTACAGCAGGGGCTTCAACCCCAAAGAAAATTATTGAGGAGGTTCAAGAACATGTCAGAATTAAGTTTTGAACAGATGCTGGAAGATTCCGTAAAAACAATCAGAAATGGAGAAATCGTACAGGGAAAGGTCATCGATGTGAAAGAAGATGAAATTATCCTGAATATTGGCTATAAAGCTGATGGTATTATCACCAAGAGTGAATATAGCAATGATCCTTCCGTAGTACTCACAGACGCTGTACATGTAGGTGACTCCATGGAAGCCAAAGTGCTTAAGGTAAACGATGGCGAAGGCCAGGTTATCTTAACCTACAAGAGACTTGCTGCAGAGAAAGGCAATAAACGCCTTGAGGAAGCATTCGAGAATCAGGAAGTATTAAAAGCTCCTGTAACTCAGGTACTTGATGGTGGATTATGTGTTAACGTTGAGGAGACACGTGTATTCATTCCTGCAAGCCTTGTTTCCGACACATATGAGAAAGATCTCAGCAAATATGCTGATCAGGAGATTGAGTTCGTTATCACAGAGTTCAATCCAAGAAGACGTCGCATCATTGGTAACCGCAAACAGCTTCTTGTTGCTGAGAAAGCTAAGAAACAGCAGGAGCTTATGGAGCGTATCCATGTTGGCGATACAGTAGAGGGTGTTGTTAAGAACGTTACAGATTTTGGTGCATTCATCGATCTGGGCGGCGCTGACGGACTGCTTCACATCTCTGAGATGTCCTGGGGCAGAGTAGAGAACCCGAAGAAAGTCTTCACAGTTGGTGAGACTGTAAAGGTTATGATCAAAGATATCAAGGGCGAGAAGATTGCTCTTACAATGAAATTCCCAGAGGAGAATCCATGGCTTACAGCTGCTGAGGATTTCGCTGTTGGAAACGTAGTAACTGGTAAAGTTGCACGTATGACAGACTTCGGTGCATTTGTTGAGCTTGCACCTGGCGTAGATGCACTTCTTCATGTATCTCAGATTTCCAGAGAGCACGTTGCAAAACCATCTGATGTGCTTACAATCGGACAGGAAATCCAGGCTAAAGTTGTTGATTTCAATGGCGAAGACAAGAAGATCAGCCTTAGCATGAAAGCTCTTGAGGCTCCGGCTGAGGAAGAGTCTGTAGAGGAATAATTTAACCAAGAGGGAAGTGTTGTGCATTTCTCTTATCCCATGTAACTAACCGCCATTCACAGGATTTGTGAATGCGGTTAGTTTTGATATCATGAATATGATGTTGATAAAAAGACATTGTCTGTTAGAGCGTGTCTGGAAAAGGCTTTCTGCAAGATGTGCGTCACAATTTGCGGGAGATTTTGTCCGGATGAAGGCGCCGTAGCGAGCTACGACAACCGAATTCGGGTGAATCTCCCGCAAGTGGGGTGTTCAGATTGTGGGAATGATTTTTCAGATACGCTCTGGGGATGATGTCTTTTTTACGTGAGATTTTATATGCTTTGGAAGTTAGAGTATGTTTGAAAAAGGTTTTGGGAATTTTGAAATATAGGTTGAAAGTTTATTTTAATTTCCAAAATAAATATTCCAGGGTATGTATTAAATATTGCTTTTGCTTTTCTTCATTTTCCAGAAATTCCTCTGTGCATGGAAACCAGGTATAACAGGTCTCTCTTGTAGCAGATTTTTTCAGTCCTTTTTCCATAAATTTGCTAATAGATTTAGGGACTGCCATGTCCTCTCCGGGCAGATAATCATAACTTTTGTAATCACTGTAATATTGGCGGATACGGCCATTTAAAGGCTTTACAAGGAGGCTTACCAGGTTGTCCTGACCTGTAATATAGAATTCTTCTGTGCCGTTAGAAAAGGAAGCGGGCAGGCTGTAATGGGGGTTTATCTGCAAAATCAGATTGTCCCCGTCAAAATCAGTTCCGCGAACAGTAAATGCACCATCCCTGAGCGCAAGATACCCCATCATCTTAAACACATCTCCAAGTCCGAGAAGATCTTCCATATTGTGTCCCATAACCGTATCCAGGTCTGTCTGCTCCTGGTGTGCCATATATTTTTTATAGATTTTAATGCATTCCCCGCCATTACAGTAAATGCGCTTCTGTTCTCCTAGAAAGGCTTCCATCTGTTCCTGCTTTAACCCTGGGAGCTTTAAAAATCCCTTCAGAGGGCGAAGCACTTTATATAGGTCAAAAGAAGAAATCCCCTCAAAAGGATCTGGTAGCTCATAGAATTTATAACGAGCCTGAAGGTAAGGCTGATCAAAAGAATCTCCATTGTATTGGATGGTACAGCTGAAATTTTTTATAAATTCTGAAAAAAACTCCAATAATGCTTTTTCTTCCCGGAAATCGGGTGCAAGCCACTGATATAGCTGCCAGGAACCAGATTCATAGCAAACTGCACCAATTAAATATAAAAAAGATGAATTTCGTCCCAATCCAGTGGTTTCAATATCATAAAATAATGGTGAAAAATTGACATCCTCAGCAGCATTTCCAGATAAATTTTTAACAGTCTCAAAGTCCGGAAAACCTTGTAAAATCGGCATTTTTTTAACAATCAGCATGTTTATACTCCTTTCATGGATTGTATTTAATTATACACAATTTTTTTATTTTTAGGTAGTGAATTTTTTCATAAAATGCGGTATAGTAGAATGTATAGAATAGTCAGAATATATAAAGAAAAGGAGAAACCTATGTGGGATTTAGCAATTAATGGAGTGGATTTCTATCACATTGCCAATTGGTTTTACATATACAGTTTTCTTGGCTGGCTTTGGGAAACCTGCTACGTGTCTGTGCGAAAGGGCAAATTGATAAACAGAGGATTTATAAATGGTCCCCTGTGTACCATATATGGCTGTGGAGCTCTTGCTGTATACTTGATTCTTCTTCCCATCAGTGATAATCTGCTTCTTTTATTTGTGGGTGGAGTTGTAGTCGCCACTGCACTGGAATATGTGACAGCAGTGTTGATGGAGAATATTTTCCACACATCCTGGTGGGATTACAGTGATAACAAGTTTAATTTCCAGGGACGTATCTGTCTGGGCTGTTCCCTTGGATGGGGGGTGTTTACCGTTGGGCTTTTCAGAGTGCTTCATCCGGTAGTTCAGGAATTTACAGAATTGTATACCAGAAGAACTGGAGAGGTGGCTGTCTGTGTAATTACAGTCGTTTACATTGTGGATTTTGCTTTTTCTGCAGCTGCCGCTTTCCATTTGCACGAGCGTATTCCTGCATGGGAGCAGGCACTGGATCAGATGCGTGCAGAACTGCTTGTACAGGCGCGTGAGAAGATGGAGAATCTGGAGGAGAGCAGCGGACTTTCCAGAGATAGAATCAAGAAACAGTTAGAGAATAAGCTGGGACGCCTTGATGATGTTGCACTGATCAAGGAACTGGAAGAGAAGAGAACTGCTATGATGTCAGATATCTCTGAAGAGCTTCAGAAGCGTAAAGAGGCTATGGCTGGAAAGGTCAGCCACAACATGCAGCGTTTTGTAAAGGCATATCCAAATCTGAACCGTGGATATAAGCTCCATAAGAAATATGGATTTGGCAGGAAAAATAAAGACGCTGAATAAATACTCAGACAAAAGTGATATTAATAATATAAATCAAACAGACAATAAATCAGGTTGCTGCAGACAAAAGAGTCAGTGATCAATAATATAAAGGCGGTGAATATTAGTGCGATTAACTTTTAAAGGAGGCGTACACCCCTTCGAGGGGAAAGAAATGTCAAAGGACTGCCCGGTGGAGAAATATCTCCCTAAGGCAGATATGGCGTATCCATTGTCCCAGCACATTGGTGCTCCGGCGAAGCCTGTGGTTGCAAAGGGGGACCACGTGCTTGCAGGCCAGATGATCGCAGAAGCAGGCGGATTTGTATCTGCTCCTGTTCATGCTTCTGTATCCGGTACGGTGAAAGGCATCGAGAAACGTCTGACAGCTACCGGAAGTATGGTAGATTCCATTATAGTGGAGAATGACGGACTGTATGAAGAGGTGGAATTCCACCCGGCAGATCCGGCTTCGCTTACCCGTGAGGAGATTATCGGAAGGATTCGCGATGGCGGTGTAGTAGGTCTTGGTGGTGCAGGCTTCCCCACACATGTGAAGCTTTCCCCCAAGGAGCCTGACAAGATTGAATACATATTGGTGAACGGTGCAGAATGTGAGCCCTATCTTACAAGTGATTACAGGCGCATGATGGATCAGCCAGAGAAGGTTGTGGAAGGACTGAAAATCGTAGTCGGACTTTTTCCAAATGCAAAGGGTTGTATCTGCATTGAGGACAATAAGCCGGATTGTATTGCCAGAATGAAAGAACTGGCTGCCGGAGTCCCGAATATCGAAGTAAAAGAACTGATGACCAAATATCCCCAGGGTGGTGAGCGTACCCTGATCTATGCAGTGACAGGAAGAGAAATCAACTCATCCATGCTTCCAGCAGATGCCGGATGTATTGTAGATAATGTTGAAACAATATGCAGTATTTATGACGCAGTGGCACTTGGAAGACCGATCATGAAGCGGATTTTCACAGTAACTGGTAAGGGCATCAACCGTCCGGCACATTTTGAAGTCTGTACAGGAACGGATATGGCCGAACTGATCGACGCAGCCGGTGGCCTGAAGGAGCATGCCGGTAAGGTGATTTCCGGCGGTCCTATGATGGGATTTGCCATGTATGATCTTCATGTACCATGTGTGAAGACCTCTTCTTCCCTTCTGTGTATGCAGAGTGACCCGGTATCAGATGCGAAAGAGGAAGAGACAGCCTGCATTAACTGCGGACGCTGTGTAAGTGTCTGTCCCGGACATGTTATTCCGGCAAGACTTGCGACCTTTGCACAGCGCGGCGATATGGAGAGCTTCCAGAAGTTTGATGGAATGGAATGCTGTGAATGCGGCTGCTGCAGTTACATCTGTCCGGCCAAACGTCCGCTGACCCAGAGCATTAAGTCCATGCGTAAAATGGTTCTGGCAAGCAGGAAGAAGAAATAATAAGGGGGAAGAAACGAATGGAACAAATGTTTAATGTATCATCTAATCCCCATGTCCGGGCAAGGATGACCACTGCAAAAATCATGCAGCTGGTTGTCATAGCGCTTTTGCCTGCTGCCCTTATGGGAATTTATAATCATGGATTAAAGGCTCTTGCCGTTCTGGTGGTATCCACCGGTTCAGCAGCGCTTGCAGAGTGGTTATATGATCATTTTATGCACAAAAAGAACACTGTGAAGGATTTCAGTGCAGTGGTAACCGGACTTCTTATCGGCCTGAATATGCCGGCAGGAATTCCGCTCTGGATCCCGGTGCTCGGCAGTATTTTTGCAATTATTGTGGTAAAACAGCTTTTTGGCGGTCTTGGACAGAACTTTATGAATCCGGCCCTGGCAGCCCGCTGTTTCCTTATGATTTCCTTTGCCGGCAAGATGACAGATTTTTCTGTATCAGACAGCTTTAAAGGTGCAGTTGACGGTGTGACAGGCGCCACTCCTCTGGCCGCTCTTCGTGACCATGGCTTTGTGGCAGGCTCCTCCGTTCCGGTTAAGAATCTGATTTTTGGTAATATCCAGGGAACCATCGGAGAGACTTCTGTAATTGCCATCCTGATCGGTGCAGCAATCCTGCTTTGCTACAAAGTGATCAGCGCCAGAATTCCGCTGACCTATATCGGCAGCTTTGCAGTATTTGTGATCATCTACATGCTCGCTTCCGGCAAAGGCTTTGATGTAAATTATCTGCTCACCCATCTCTGTGGTGGTGGCCTTATGCTTGGTGCATGGTTTATGGCGACGGACTACGTTACAAGCCCCATTACACCAAAGGGGCAGTATGTATATGGCGTCTGTCTTGGTGTTCTTACCGGAATTTTCCGTATTTTCGGAGCTTCCGCAGAGGGCGTTTCCTATGCGATTATTTTCTGCAACCTGCTGGTACCTCAGATTGAGCGTTTCACCCGTCCGGTTGCTTTTGGAAAAGGAGGCGCGAAGAAATGAAAAATAAGATCGTAAAAGATACTCTTGCGCTGACCGTGATCACACTGGTTTCCGGGCTGCTTCTTGGTCTTGTAAACGATATTACAGCAGGTCCGATTGCAAGCCAGCAGGCGAAAGAGAAAGAAGAGGCATATAAGGCAGTATTTGCTGATGCAGCCAGCTTCGAGACAGTTACAAGCGGTGAGGATACGGATCTGGAAAGCTATCTGGATGAAAACGGTTTCAAAGCTCAGAATATTGATGAAGTCATGCTGGCAAAGGATGACCAGGGAAATGAACTTGGCTATGCCTTTACCGTAACAACCTCAGAAGGCTATGGCGGGGACATTCAGTTTGCCATGGGCGTTCAGGATGATGGAACTCTGAACGGAATTTCCATTTTATCCATCAGTGAGACCGCTGGTCTTGGTATGCGTGCAACTACAGATGATTTTAAAAATCAGTTCAAGGATAAGAACGTAGAGAAATTTACCTACACAAAAACTGGTGCCACCTCTGATGATGAGATCGATGCTTTAAGTGGTGCGACAATTACCACAAATGCCATGACAAATGGCGTCAATGCAGGACTTGCCGCATTCCGTTATGAGAAAGGGGGCAGCCAGAAATGAAAAAGAATACACCATCTGAACGACTGATAAATGGTATTATCAAAGAAAATCCTACTTTTGTGCTGATGCTTGGTATGTGTCCAACACTGGCCATCACCACATCTGCAATCAATGGTATCGGAATGGGACTTACCACAACGGTGATTCTGGCAGCATCCAACCTGATGATCTCCCTGCTCCGTAATTTTATTCCGGACAGTGTGCGTATGCCTGCTTACATTGTTGTTGTAGCATCCTTTGTAACAATTGTGCAGATGCTTCTCCAGGGCTTTATCCCGTTTTTGTATTCTTCCCTTGGAATTTACATTCCGCTGATCGTTGTAAACTGTATCATCCTGGGAAGAGCAGAGGCTTATGCATCCAAGAACAAACCAATTCCCTCACTTTTTGATGGTATTGGAATGGGACTTGGATTTACTTTAAGCATCACCTGCATCGGAGCAGTACGTGAGCTGATCGGTGCCGGCAGTATTTTCGGCAAACAGATCCTTCCTCTTGCAGACGCTGCAGCAGGAAAAATGGGCTATGAGCCGGTAACCATCTTTATTCTTGCACCTGGCGCATTTTTTGTCCTTGCATTTTTATCTGCGCTTCAGAACAAATTCAAGATTGGTGCTGCAAAACGGGGCATCGATCCAAGCAATCCGGATTGCAAGGGTGGCTGTGCTTCCTGCGGAAATTCCATGTGTTCGGGAAAAAGGGGGTAAGAGAAGATGAAAGAATTATTACTGATCATTGTAGCTCTGCGCTGGTAAATAACGTAGTCCTGAGCCAGTTCATGGGACTTTGCCCTTTCCTTGGAGTCTCCAAGACTACAGATACGGCAGCTGGTATGGGCGGTGCGGTTATTTTTGTAATCACCTTGTCCTCCTTTGTAACAAGTGTGATCTACAAGCTGATCCTTCAGCCGCTTGATCTGACTTACCTTCAGACCATTGTGTTCATTCTGATCATTGCAGCACTGGTGCAGTTCGTAGAAATGTTCCTGAAGAAAAGCATGCCTTCTCTTTACAAAGCACTTGGCGTGTATCTGCCTCTGATCACCACAAACTGCGCAGTTCTTGGTGTGGCTCTTACAAACGTGCAGAAGGATTACAATATTCTGGAAGGCACTGTAAACGGTTTCGCAACAGCATTTGGTTTCTCCATTTCTATTGTGCTGATGGCAGGAATCCGTGAGAAAATTGCCTACAACGATATTCCGGAAGCTTTCCAGGGATTTCCAACCGTTCTTCTGACAGCTGGACTGATGGCGATTGCGTTCTTCGGATTTTCAGGATTAATTTAAGGAGGCGTCGGGATGAATATTAGTGCGATTATAGCAGCAACAATTCTGGTTGCAGCAGTAGGCCTCTTCATCGGTGTTTTTCTTGGAGCAGCCGGAAAAAAATTTGCTGTTGAAATTGATGAGAAGGAAGTTGCCATAAGAGAAGCTCTTCCTGGAAATAACTGTGGTGGCTGCGGATATCCGGGCTGTGATGGTCTGGCAGCAGCAATTGCCAAAGGTGAAGCGCCTGTAAACCGTTGCCCGGTAGGCGGCGAGCCTGTTGGGAAAATAATTGCCGGTATTATGGGACAGGCGGCAGTTGAGACTGCCCGTCAGGTAGCTCATGTAAAATGCTCCGGAACCTGTGAAAAAGCGAAAGAAGAGTATATTTACACTGGAGTGGAAGACTGCGAGATGCTTCCTTTCGTGCCAAACGGCGGAGCAAAGACCTGTACATATGGCTGCTGTGGCTTTGGAAGCTGCGTAAAGGTCTGTCCATTTGATGCCATTCATATTGTAGATGGCATTGCAGTAGTAGATAAAGAAGCATGTAAAGCCTGTGGTAAATGTGTTGCCAAATGTCCGAGACATCTGATCGAGCTGATTCCGTACGATCAGAAGATGGCTGTGGACTGCAGTTCCCATGATAAGGGCAAAAAGGTAATGGCGGCTTGCGAGATTGGCTGTATCGGCTGTAAGAAGTGCGAAAAAACATGTCCAAACGGTGCAATTACCGTGGAAGATTCCTGTGCACATATTGACTATGAGAAGTGTACAGGATGCGGAGCATGTAAGGAGGCCTGCCCAAGAGGGGTTATCCGGGAGGCATAAAATAAAAATGAAAAGCCTGTATTTTCAGACTGTTGGCATAGAATGTAAATTTTATGAGAACCAGCAGCTGGAATACAGGCTTTATTCTTGGGGTTAGAGCGTGTTTGAAAAATTATTCCCACAATCTGCACGCCCCACCCCGCGGTATATTTTGCCCGAATTCAGTTGTCGTAGCCCGTTACGGCGCCTTTATTGTGACATACATCTTGCAGAAAACCTTTTTCAAACACGCTCTATTGTGCTATGATATTCTAATCGGGTTTTCCCGGAACGTTTTTATATTTCAATAAACAAAAGAGGAGACATGCATATGATCTGGAAATTACTATGGCTGTTTCTCATCTATTCCTTTGCAGGATGGGTGCTTGAGACAGTCCTTGCTTCCCTGAAACAGAAGAAATTCGCAAACAGAGGTATTATTAATGGACCATTCTGTCTGATCTATGGATTCGGCGGATTCTTCATTACTGCATTTACAAGAGAACTGACGGGCATCTGGCTGTTTCTTGGCTGTGCCATTGTAGCTTCCCTGCTTGAATGGATCGCTGGTCATTTAATTGAGATGTGGTATCACGAAAGATGGTGGGATTACCGCAAGATCAAGTGGAATCTGGACGGCTATGTCAGTGTGCCGACCTCCTGTGTCTGGGGTATTCTTGGTGTATTTGTGATCAAAATCGGAAATGGGCTTTGCATGTCCTTGTATGGCATGCTCCCAGGTCTTATAAGCAGAATTATCATACTGGTTCTACTGGGCTTTCTGGCAGTGGATGCTATTGCCACACTGACCATCCTTTTTGGACACAGCAAGAATCCTGAAAGATGGATCGCTGCTGACCGGGATATTGATTCCGCAACAAAAAAGCTTGGGGCAAAAATTGATGATGTTGTAAATCGTCGAATTACCAAAGCATATCCTCAGAAGCAGCACACGGAGAGCGAAGAGGAACATCCGGAGATTTTTGCCTATGGCTGCAGCTTTTATAAAATTGCACTGCTGTTTTTTATCGGCGCATTTCTTGGAGATATTACAGAGACTATTTTCTGCAGGATCACAGCCGGATATTGGATGAGCCGCAGCAGTGTGGTATGGGGAGATTTCAGTATTGTGTGGGGACTTGCCATTGCAGCGGTTACAGCCCTTCTCTATAAATACAGAAACCGCTCCCAGCAGTTCCTTTTCTGGATGGGTACATTTCTTGGTGGTGCCTATGAATATATCTGCAGTGTTTTCACAGAAATCGTGTTTGGAACCGTATTCTGGGATTACAGCGATATCCCGTTTAACCTTGGTGGAAGAATCAATCTTCTGTACTGTTTTTTCTGGGGATTTGCTGCAGTGGCATGGTTTAAAATATTCTATCCGCCTGTTTCCAGGCTGATCGAGAAGATTCCGGTGAAAATTGGAAAAATCATTACCTGGCTCCTTATTATATTTATGCTTGCTGACGGAATTGTATCCAGCGCTGCACTTGCGCGTTATAATGCCAGAAGCAATGGCATAGAAGCGGAAAACAGCTTTGAAAGCTGGGTGGACAAACATTTTGACGATGAGCGGATGGCGCAGGTATATCCCAAGGCCAAGAAGGTTGGTTAAGGACTTGTTTTAACCGAATAATTGCTTGATATAAATTCTAGAAGTTATAATAATGCTGTCAGTGTGAAAGGATTTTTTACACCGACAGCTTATTTTTTGCCGGAATTTAACAGGGGGAAAACAGCGGATTTTACAAATAATGTATAAAATCATACGTGTTCGAATTAATCGCTTTATGAAAAAGAAGGAGAAAATGTACATGAAAGCAAAAAAGATCAGCGCATTATTATTAGCAGCAGCAATGACCGCTTGTGCGGTTCCGGCACAGGGTGCAGCAGCAGATGAACCAAAAGTTCCGAAATATATTTTCTTGTTTATTGGTGATGGAATGAGTTATCCTCAGGTTCAGACAACAAACTATTATCTGAATGCAATTGAAGATGATGGAGATGATATTCTTACAAGTGAAAGCAAGCTGAATATGATGAAATTTCCGGTAGCAGGCTCTGCGCAGACCTATGACAGCACTTCATTCTGTCCTGATTCCGCTTCTACAGCTACTTCCATTTCCACAGGTCATAAGACTTATAGTGGAACCATCAATATGGATGAGAAGATGGAAACTTCTTATGAGACAATTGCTGAAAAATTAAAAAAACAGCTTGGCTATAAGGTTGGAATTCTTTCTTCCGTAAACTTAAATCATGCAACACCGGCTGCATTTTATGCTCATCAGGCTTCCCGAAATAACTATTATGAAATTGGTCAGGAACTGATTGCAAGTAATTTTGATTATTTTGCAGGTGGTGGTCTTAAGAAAACAACTGGTTCAGAGGGAGACCAGACAGATTTATATGAGCTTGCTCAGGAAGCTGGATATAAAGTGATTAAGACAAAAGCAGAGGCAGAAAATCTTACTGCAGAAGATGGAAAAGCAATTGTAATTGATGAGACACTTGCTGATGACGATGCGATGAGCTATGATATGGATCTGGAAGATGGCGAATGGGGTCTTTCTGACTATGTGAAAAAAGGTATTGAAGTTCTGGATAATGATACTGGATTTTTCATGATGGTTGAGGGAGGAAAAATTGACTGGGCCTGTCATGCAAATGATGCAGCTGCAACTATTACAGATACTGTTGCAATGGATGAGGCAGTGGGAAAAGCTGTTGATTTTTATAACGAGCATCCAGACGAAACTTTGATTTTGGTAACAGGTGATCACGAGACAGGTGGTCTTACCATAGGATTTGCAGGCACCGACTATGATACATTTCTTGCAAATATCAGTAATCAGAAAATCTCTTACGCAAAATTTGATTCTGATTATGTAGCGGCATATAAAGAAAACAAAACTGATTTTGATACAGTAATGGCTGATATCACAGAACTCTTTGGTCTGCAGGCACCTACTGGTACAACAGAGTCCTCAAATCAGGCTGACAGCAAGGATGTGCACCCAGAAGGCGAAGAAGATAAGGGAAGTCTTGTAATGACAGATTATGAGTATCAGAAGCTTCAGAATGCTTATGAGGAAACAATGAGCAGAACAGGAGAAGAGGAAGAGTTTGGTCAGGAAGAATATCTGATGTATGGAAGCTATGAACCACTTACTGTAACAATTACTCATATTCTGAACAACAAGTCTGGTATTAATTTTGCATCTTATGCACATACAGGACTTCCGGTGGAAGTATTTGCCATGGGAGCCGGACAGGAGCAGTTTGAAGGCTATTATGACAATACCGATATTTTCAATAAAATGGCTGCAATTACAGGAGTAAAATAAATGGTAAGAGACAGACTTAAAAAAAGTTCTGTTTCTATAATAGCAATATTGTTAATCCTCATCCTCATAGTTCTTCCAACGGGCTATGAGGATGCTGCTATTTATAAGGGAACAGACAGAGTAAGAGCAAAGGTGATTTCCACAGATGAAAGCTCTGTGATTAATAATGGCTTGATTCAGTCAGGCGAGCAGTATTGTAAGGTGAAAATACTTGATGGAAAGTTTAAAAATGAGACTGCAGATGCAGTAAATATGCTGAGTGGCTCTTTGGAAGCGGACAAAATATTTCAGCAAGGAGATGTTGCCCATGTAGTAATCAGTTATAGCAAAGATAAGATTCTTTCAATTATGATGAGTGACCATTATCGTCTGGATAAAGAAGCTATTCTGGCTGGATTATTTATTTTGCTTTTAATCGGGTTTGCAGGAAAAACAGGTTTAAGAGCAGTATATTCGTTTCTCATTACAATTTTGGCAATCTGGAAAATTTTGACACCAGCTTATTTAAAAGGTGCGAATCCAATATGGTGGGGAATTGCGTTGACTGCCTTTCTTACTCTTCTTATTATATTTTTGGTGTACGGATTTGACAGAAAAACACTGGCTGCATCTTCAGGTGCTTTGCTGGGGGTGTTTGTGACTTGTGTTATGGGGTGTATTTTTACAGACGCTTTTAAAATTCACGGAGCAGTTATGGCATATTCGGAAAGTCTTTTGTACGCTGGTTATCAGAATCTGAATCTTTCTCAGATTTATATGAGCGGTATTTTTATCGGAGCATCAGGTGCTATGATGGATCTGTCCGTTGATATTACTTCGGCAGTAAATGAAGTAATTTGTAAAAAGCCGAATATTGGATGGAAAGAAGCAGCCAGATCAGGAATGAATGTTGGCAGAGCAGCAATGGGAACTATGACTACCACATTGCTTCTTGCTTATTCTGGCGGTTATATTGCTCTTTTGATGACGTTTATGGCACAGGGAACACCAATTGATAATATTATGAATTACAAATATGTTGCGGCTGAATTACTGGATACTGTAGTTGGAAGCTTCGGGCTTGTGACAGTTGCCCCTTTTACAGCCCTGACAAGTGCCTGGCTTCTTACAAAGAAAAAATAATACTACACTTTTACTATTATTTTCTGAAAATTAAAGTGCTATACTCCTTTCGGACAAGGAAATAAGGGCCCGCAAGTTTCCTTCCTGCAACTGAAAGGAGTATTTTATTATTATGAAAAGAAAATATATCGCTTGCCGGCGCGTCCTTTTTGAAAAAATCGAATGAATGTTTGCTTTTTTCGGTGGAATATGGTATGATGACAAAGAATTTCGAATATAACTCTTTACAATAGATAAAACAGGAGGTCCTCCCCATGATCTCATTCATCCGAGGAACAGTAGCAGACCTTACCGAGAATTCTGCAATCATAGAATCAAATTGCATCGGATTTGAAATAAATATGACCGGAAACGCTCTGGCACAGCTGCACATTGGACAGGAAGTGAAGCTTCATACTTATTTTCAGGTAAGAGAAGATGCAATGGTTCTCTATGGATTTTTCAATAAAGATGATTTACAGGTGTTTAAACTTCTTCTTGGTGTAAACGGAGTTGGACCGAAAGCTGCTCTGGGCGTTCTGGCAGGAATCACTGCAGATGAGCTTCGCTTTGCTGTTCTTTCCGATGATGTGAAAACTTTGTCAAAAGCCCCTGGAATCGGTAAAAAAACAGCCCAGAAGCTGATCCTGGAGCTGAAGGATAAGCTCAGTCTGGAAGAAGCCTTTGAGCAGAAGCTTGCCAATGAACAGGCTCAGGCTACTACAGCTGCAGCTGGAGCAGGAATGACAGATGCCAGACAGGAAGCAGTAGAAGCACTGGTGGCACTTGGCTACAGCAGTACAGATGCCCTCCGCGCAGTGCGCAAGGTGACAGATGTGGAGCCGACGGATGTAGAAGGAATCCTGAAAGCTGCATTGAAGAATTTTTAGATTCCATAAATTTTTTCGCAAAGGGTGCTATCGTGAATGAAATGCATCCCGGTATATAAATGCAAACACTAATTTCAAGAGGTAAAAAATGGACAATCGTATCATAACCACTGATGTTATGGAAGAGGATTTTTCTCTGGAAGGGAATCTTCGCCCACAGACCCTGGACGAGTATATTGGCCAGGAAAAAACCAAAAATACCTTAAAAGTATATATTGAAGCTGCCAAACAGCGTCACGATTCCCTGGACCATGTCCTTTTCTATGGCCCTCCGGGACTTGGAAAAACTACCCTTTCCGGTATTATTGCCAATGAAATGGGTGTGCATATGAAAGTGACTTCCGGCCCTGCAATTGAGAAGCCTGGAGAAATGGCGGCGATTCTGAATAATCTTCAGGAAGGGGATATTCTTTTTGTGGACGAGATCCATCGCCTGAATAGACAGGTGGAAGAGGTGCTTTATCCTGCCATGGAGGATTTCGCCATCGATATTATGATCGGGAAGGGCGCTTCCGCCAGGTCGATCCGACTGGATTTGCCGAAATTTACCCTTGTAGGTGCTACCACCAGAGCCGGGCTTCTTTCTGCGCCGCTCCGCGACCGTTTTGGTGTGATTCATCATCTGGAATTTTACAGTAAGAAGGAACTAACCACAATCATCATGCGCTCTGCCCAGGTACTTGGAGTAGAAATTGACGTGAAAGGTGCCGGAGAGATCGCCATGCGCTCCCGGGGAACGCCCCGTCTTGCAAACCGTCTGTTAAAGCGTGTCCGTGATTTTGCCCAGGTGAAATATGATGGAAGGATCACTTACGATGTAGCATGTTTTGCTTTGAACCTTTTGGAGGTAGATCAATATGGTCTGGACAAACTGGACCGCCAGATTCTGACTACTCTTATTGTAAATTTCAAAGGCGGCCCTGTTGGACTTGACACTCTGGCAGCAGCCATCGGTGAAGATTCCGGTACTTTAGAAGATGTGTATGAGCCGTACCTTCTGAAAAATGGCTTTCTGAACCGCACCCCGAGAGGCGGATGGCCTCCGCACTTGCTTACGAACACCTTGGTTTTCCTGTTCCGGAAATATAAAAGATAAACTTTTGTAAAAAATCCTATACTTTTCAACATTTTTCGATTATAATAGGAGTGCTTACATAAATTGTAATACGAAAAGATAATAAACAGACTGGTTTTTCCGGGCATATTGTGTTGCTGGTCACAGAGTGAACAGTAACAATATGAAGTTGCTGTTTTCTGCTAATATTCCGCGATACGGTTACTGTCTATAGAAGAAAAGCAGCGGATTATTTGTGGGTAACAGTGTAAGGAGAAGCTGGTAGTATAAAGATACAGGAGGCTTGAACGAATGGCGGTCAAGAATACAGCACAGGTGATCATCGGGGGTAAGATCATTACCCTTGGAGGATATGAATCAGAGGAATATTTCCAGCAGGTTGCATCATATATGAATAAGAAGATAGGAGAGCTGGAGACTGTGCCAGGATACGGCAGACAGCCTATGGAGACCAAGCATATGCTTCTCAGCCTGAACATTACCGACGATTACTTCAAGGCGAAGAAGCAGGTGGAGACTTATGAACTTGATCTGCAGCAGAAGGATCAGGAGATGTATGATCTGAAGCATGAGCTTATTTCTCTTCGTATGCAGATTGAAGAGGCACAGAAGAATGAACAGGAAGCCCTTGACGAGAAGAATCTTCTGGAGGGTAAAGTAAAAGAACTGGAAAAAGAACTGGATGAAATGCTGAAATAATAGCAGGAGGGATTGCTTAGGTGATTCCTCTTTTCCTTTATCAAAGTGTGTAAAAAACGTTTTCGCAATTTGCAGATTTAGGCCTGCTATACATAAAGGAAAAAGCTGTGAATTGTGGAGGCTGTTTTCATTGAAGAAACCTTAAATTCTCATAAAAATTGGAGGACAAACTTTGAATCCTAATAACATAGAATTGCTGGCTCCTGCCGGTTCCTACGAAGGCTTTGAAGCTGCACTTGGAGCAGGTGCGGACGCTGTGTACGTAGGCGGTGCAATGTTCGGAGCCAGAGCATATGCCCAGAATTTTAACGAAGAAGAGCTTCTTCGCGCCATTGATGTGGCGCATATTCATGGTAAGAAGCTGTATCTTACGGTCAATACCCTGTTAAAAAATAGAGAATTAAAAGAAGAACTGGTTTCCTATCTGGAACCATACTACAATGCAGGCCTGGATGCAGTGATCGTCCAGGATATGGGAGTATTTTCCCTTTTGAAAAAAGAATTTCCGAAACTTCACCTTCATGCCAGCACGCAGATGACTGTAACTGGTCCGGAAGGAATGAAATTCCTGGCAGATCAGGGGGCGACCCGGGTGGTAGCTGCAAGAGAACTTTCCCTTCAGGAACTTTCCCGTATGCATGAAGCCTGCCCAATTGAGATAGAGGCTTTTGTCCATGGAGCACTTTGCTACAGCTATTCAGGACAATGTCTGATGAGCAGTCTTTTGGGAGGCAGAAGCGGAAACAGAGGTCGTTGTGCCCAGCCTTGCCGTCTGCCATACCAGGTGAAGAATTTCAGGGCAAAAGAGTATGGAAAAGGAGAATTCTGCCCGTTAAGCCTGAAAGATATCTGTACCATTGAAATTTTACCTGAAATTATAGAAGCGGGAGTTACCTCTCTGAAAATAGAGGGCAGAATGAAGCAGCCGGCTTACACTGCTGGCGTTACCGGTATGTATCGGAAATATCTGGATTTTCTTTTTGAAAAAGGACCTGCGAATTATCACGTGACAGAAAAAGATAAAAAATATCTTCTGGATCTGTTTAATAGAGGCGGTTCCTGTACAGGCTACTATCAGATGGGAAATGGTCCTCAGATGATGGCATTTACAAATGAGAAAAAAACGGGGGAAGTTTTTCTGGAAACGAAGCAGCTGAAAGAGAAAATTACAGGCGAACTTCACCTTGTCCCCGGTTCTCCGGTTCTTCTTCATGTTTCCTGTCAGGGGGAAGATGCATATGAATGTGTTGGAGAAGTACAATACGCAAAGAGCCAGCCGGTAACGGAAGAGCGGGTGCGTCAGCAGATGGACAAGCTGGGAAACACCTCATTTATATGGGAAAAACTGGAAATTTATATGGAAGATTCCGTTTTTGTTCCCATGAAGATTTTAAATGAAGCGCGGCATCAGGCATTAGAGGATCTGAAGGAGAAGCTTTTACAAAAATACAGGCGAAACGTGGGAGACGAGCGGGTTAAGAGAATTGCGGAGGAGACGCCGGCAAAAATCAGTGCGATTGCGGCCTGTGATAATGTTCCCCGCAAAAAAGAGGAATACATTCCGGTTTACGTGTCCTGTGAAAGCGAGGAGGCTTCTGAAGTCCTCTGCCAAAAAGACGGAATCCAGGGTATTTATCTTCCTTACGCATTAATAGAGAAACATTTGCAGACAGGTCTTGACAATGGAAAAGAAATGTATCTTTCTCTTCCTCACATTACAAGAGAAAATCCACCGGAAGGCTATATGGAGCAGGTGAAAAAGTGGCTGGAAGCAGGGCTGAGCGGATTTCTTGTGCGGAATCTGGAGTCCTACAGTGCACTGGCACAGATGGGACTGGCAGACAAGTGTGTGCTGGATCACTCCCTGTATACCTGGAATGATGAAGCCATCCGTTTCTGGAAAGATCAGGGAATCCTTCGAAATACAGTTCCCCTGGAGCTGAATGAGAAGGAACTTCGCCACAGAGAAAATGCAGGCAGCGAGATGATTGTCTACGGCCGTCTGCCTCTTATGCACAGCGCCCAGTGTGTACGAAAGAATACTTTCGGCTGCAATGGACAGGAGGAGAGGCTTGTTCTGAAAGACCGTTATGACAAGGAATTTCCTGTAGTCTGTTATTGTCGTCCATGGAAAATGGGAAATACAAAGGCGGCAGAGTCGTGTTATAATATCATCTATAACAGTCTGCCATACGGTCTTTTGAAGGAAGCTGACAGGGTGAAAGCGCTTGGTGTTTCATCTGTAAGACTGGCTTTTACCATAGAAAGCAGGGAAGAAACAGAACGGATCGTGGAAGACTTTGTGGCTGCATATCATGGCAGCCAGGTATCTCACGAATATGAGTTTACAAAAGGTCATTTTAAAAGAGGAGCCGAGTAAAGGCGTATGATTAATATTGTTGTTGAATTATCCAAATATGTGATCCTGACACTGATGATCGTGTACACAGTTTTGTGCTACTACCTTGTTGTGGGGAAACACGCTTCAGACAGGAAAGGACTTTTAAGAAGTCAGATCACTTTAACCTTTTTTCTGGATTTTACCGCATTTGTTGTGATTTTTCTGAAAACCTTTGATTTTAAGGTTGTCATCTTTTATGCAGAAATGATGATATATTTTGCTGCGATCCTTATTTTATACCGCAGAATTTATAAAAATGCGTCTATGCTGCTTTTAAATAATATGTGCATGCTTTTAAGCGTTGGATTTATAATGCTGTGCAGGCTGGATATTGCCTCTGCCAATAAGCAGCTTTTGATCGTTGCGTGCGGAAGTGCAGTGGCGCTGGTGATCCCGGTTATGATCCGCAAGATGAAATTTCTCAAGGATCTTACCTGGGTGTATGCAGGGCTTGGGATTGTTCTTCTTGGAGCAGTTCTTGTTCTGGCACAGACAAGCTACGGCGCCAAGCTTTCTCTGATGGGAATCCAGCCTTCCGAGGTGATCAAGCTCACCTTTGTGTTCTTTATGGCATCCCTTCTGGCAAGAGAGGTAACTTTTAAGAAAGTTGTGCTGGCTACTGTTGTGGCAGGTCTCCATGTGGGAATCCTGGTGCTTTCAAGAGATCTTGGAAGCGCTGTAATCTTTTTTGCAGCTTATCTGGTGCTGATCTATGTATCAACCAGGAAGCCGGCATACCTTTGCATTGGAATTGCAGGCGGTACAGCAGGCGCTGTAGTGGCATATCACCTGTTTGGTCATGTAAGGCAGCGTGTCAGTGCGTGGAAAGATCCTATGGCAGTTTATCAGAATGAAGGATACCAGATTGTACAGTCCCTGTTTGCCATTGGTACAGGCGGATGGTTTGGAATGGGACTTTGCCAGGGCTCTCCGGAGAAAATTCCGGTTGTAAAAAACGACTTTATTTTCAGTGCGATCTGCGAGGAGCTTGGCGGGATTTTTGCCATCTGCCTGATCTTTGTGTGTATGAGCTTTTTCCTTACTATCGTGGAGATTGCCCTGCAGATCAAGAATCCATTTTATAAACTGATCGCCATTGGTCTTGGTGCGGAATATGCGTTTCAGGTGTTCCTTACCATTGGAGGTGCTACCAAATTCATACCTATGACAGGTGTGACTCTTCCTCTGGTCAGCTATGGAGGAAGTTCCATTATGTGTATGATTTTGATGATCGCTATTATCCAGGGCTTGTATATTTATAGAGAGGACGAGGACGAAGAAATTGAGAGACATCGACGAGAGGCAGCAAAGAGAGCGAGACAGAGAGCTGTTGAGGCAGCGGAAGAAAGAGATTACTAAAAAGCGCAAAGCCAGAAATAAAGAATATACCTTTGTTTCCATCTTCTTTGGGATTATTTTTATCAGTATGATCGGGTATCTGATTTATTTCGATGGCTTTAAAAGCGATGATTTTATTAACAGCCCTTACAATACCAGACAGGATTCCTTTTCCGACCGTGTAGTACGAGGTAAGATCCTGTCTTCTGACGGACAGATTTTGGCGCAGACCAATGTAAGTGAGGATGGAACTGAGACACGTAATTATCCATATTCCAATATGTTCTCCCATGTTGTGGGTTATGATACCAATGGAAAAAGCGGTCTGGAATCAGAGGCGAACTTTACCCTTCTGACTTCCCATTCTTTTTTTCTGACGCAGATGAAGAATCAGTTCCTTAATGAGAAGAATACAGGAGATACGGTTGTATCTACCCTGAATGCCAATCTTCAGAGCATTGCATACAATGCATTGGGTGACAGAAGAGGGGCTGTTGTGGTAATGGAACCATCTACCGGAAAAAGGCTTGTAGAAGTGAGCAAGCCTGATTTTGATCCCAATACCATTGGGGATAATTGGGACTATCTGGTAAACGACGAGAATGACAGCAGTCTTCTGAACAGAGCCACAAATGGTGCATATCCGCCAGGTTCCACCTTCAAGGTTGTGACTGCACTTGACTATTTCCGCAAAAAAGGAACTTTTGAGGGATACAATTATATCTGTGAGGGAAGTATCACCTTGCAGGATCACACGATCCACTGTTATCACAATACAGTTCACGGGCAGGAGAATTTCTATTCTGCATTTGCAAATTCCTGTAACTGTGCATTTGCAGATATTGGAGTTGGTCTTGGGGGTGCGTCTCTTCGCGAGACTGCGGAGAATCTTCTGTTTAACAAGAGTCTGCCTCTGAACTCCTACAGAACCAGCAGCTTTTCCCTTGATGCAGATTCCGTAACGCCTCTGATCATGCAGACTGCCATTGGACAAGGCAATACTCTTGTGTCTCCTATGCATATGGCATTGATCACCTGTGCCATTGCAAATGACGGTGTTCTGATGAAACCTTATCTTATTGACGAGGTGGTAAATGACAATGGCGATTCAGTAAAAAAGACAGAACCGGTAGCTTATAAACGGCTGATGAGTTCCAATGAGGCCAATCTTCTTGGCAAATTAATGAAACAGGTGGTTGATTCCGGTACAGCTTCCGCACTTTCCGGCAGAAGCTATACAGTAGCAGGTAAGACTGGTTCCGCAGAGTTTGACGAGGAAGGACACAGCCATTCCTGGTTTATCGGCTATTCCAATGTGGATGATCCGGATCTGGTGGTTGCCGTGATCGTGGAGAATGGCGGTTCCGGCAGTGAGGCAGCAGTTCCGATTGCGGGACAGATTTTTGATGCTTATCACGCCAGCTAACAGCAATCTATATGATATTCCCTGTTGCCAGTTTTCTGAAAAAGAGGTATACTATATACAGTTTAGAAAACACACGCATTACAGGAGGATTGCAGCATGATAGAAGCAACGAGCTGTGGCGGTGTGGTAATTCATCGAGGTAAGATTCTTGCACTATATAAATCTTACAAAAACCGTTACGAAGGCTGGGTTTTACCGAAAGGAACCGTAGAGCCAGGAGAGACTCATGAGCAGACCGCATTGCGGGAAGTGAAGGAGGAAGCTGATGTCAGAGCTTCCATTGTGAAGTATGTAGGCAAGAGCCAGTACAATTTCACAGTGCCGGAAGACATGGTCAATAAAGAGGTACACTGGTATCTTATGACGGCGGATAATTATCATAGCAAGCCTCAAAGAGAGGAATTTTTCGTGGACTCCGGGTATTACAAGTTTCACGAGATTTACCATCTGCTTCGTTTTGCAAACGAGAAGCAGATCGTTGAGAAGGCGTACCAGGAATATCTGGAACTGCGAAGTGCCGGATTATGGGACAGGCAGCAGAAATATTTCTGATTCATGGGGAGAATAAAGGCTGCGTAGCTGATTTACGCAGCCTTTATTATATGATAATGTTGCTAGAGCCTGTTTGAAAAAGCATTCCCGCAATCTGCACGCCCCACTTTGCGGTATATTTTGCCCGAATTCGGTTGCCGTAGCCCGCTACGGCGCCCTCCTCCGGACAAAATCTCCCACAAATTGTGACGCACATCTTGCAGAAAGCCTTTTTCAAACACGCTTTAGGGAATGATTTTTCAAACACGCTCTAGCATCTGACAGGTTCGTTCTGTGAACGAGGTTCACAAGAAATGCTTTGCGGAATAGTTGCAAAATGTTTAAAATTTCCAGAGAAGGGAATCATTAATATAACAAAAGGTGTATGTCAAGCAGTAATAACAAAGGAGAGTTGTGCCGAATATGCTGAAATGGCGAGAAGACTATTATGTGGGAGAAGGAATCAAAGACGCGGCAAAAGCACGGAAGAGGATTGACGCAGGCAGGGTGGCTTTTGGTGTTTATCTGGTCACATTGTCTGAGAATCCGGGAAATCTTCTTGAAATTGTACCGTCCTACATGCTGATCCAGAAGAGCTATTATGCCAGATGTCCTGAGATTGTTGGTATGGCGAAAGGAAAAGACGAAGCCATTGATCTGGCAGTAGATATTGTGAAGAATATTTACGGGGAGACAGGTGCATTTCAGGTAAAAGAATATTTTAAGAACAGGTGAGCGCATGTTACATATACTGTGGATCCTCATAAAGTTTATATTGATCATACTGGGAATCCTGCTGGGACTTGCGCTTCTGGCAGTGCTTCTTCTGTTGTTCTGCCCGGTACGCTACCAGGCGAGGGCTGTGAAGGAGACCGGCAGCTTCAAGGAGACAGAACTGGAAGCCAGAATTACCTGGCTGTTCCACGTCATAGGCGTCAGGTTTTGCTTTCATAATGGAGAAGGAAAGCTGGTGATCCTGTTTTTTGGAGTTTCATTAGAAACTATAAAAGGCTGGCTTAAGAAGCTAAAAGGCGGCAGAAGAAAGAACTCCGTCAGCCAAACCTCCAGGAGTAAGGCAAAGAAGAGGAAAAAGAAATCTGCGCAAACGAAGGGAATATCTCAGGAGAACAGAACAAAAAAGCCAGATGTAAAAGAAGCTTCTGGTGAAGAGTCGAATGTGAGTAATGCTGTTGCTGAAGAGAAAACTAAGCAGATGGCAGAGTCTCGCATAGAAACTGAGAAGAAAGCATCTCAGCCTGAAGCACATGCAGCAGAGAAATTTCAAGATCATGCGCCAAAAACTGAGGCGGTGCTGTTGGAAAATAATACAGCAGAACCGCAGACAGGGAAGCCATCAGCAGAGAAGCAGGAAAAAAATATCAAATCTGCTTCAAAGTCCGGCTTAATTACGCGTATTTGGGAAATACTAAGCAAAATAATCCGATTCCCGGGTAATCTGTGGAATAAGGTTATTTCAATAATTAAAGGTATAATTGAGAAAATTAAAAATATAAAGAAAACAATTTCAGGAATCACAGATAAGCTTGGCTGGTGGAAAGAATTTCTTACCAATGAACGGACCAAGGCTGCAATTTCTCTTATATGGAAAGATGTAAAAGGTCTGCTCCATCATGTACTTCCAACGAAATTGGAAGGTGATGTTACTTTTGGATGCGATGATCCGGCCATTACCGGGACAGTTCTGGCAGTGCTTGGTATGACCTTTCCATTTCACAAGAACAGGATTCATGTGAATCCGCTTTTTGATGGAGAGAACCAGCTGACTGGAAATGTATTTCTGAAAGGTCGTATTTATGGCATTGTGCTTATCAAGGCAGCAATAGAGATTTACTTCAATAAAAATATAAAATACGTTATCAACCGATGGAAGCATAAGGAGGACTAGAAATGGAAAACGAAAACAACTTTAAAGAAACCGTAAGCTCCCTGTTTAAGGGAATGGATGGATTTGTATCTGCGAAGACAGTGGTAGGAGATGCGATCCATGTAGGAGACACCATTATACTTCCCCTGGTGGATGTATCCTTTGGTGTAGGCGCTGGTGCATTTGCAGGTGATAAAAAGAACAATGGCGGCGGAGGTCTCGCCGGAAAGATGACCCCATGCGCAGTTCTGGTAATCCAGAATGGTACCACCAAGCTTGTAAACGTAAAGAACCAGGATGGTCTTACTAAAGTTCTGGATATGGTTCCTGACTTTGTAAACCGCTTCGCACCTGGCGGAGATAACAGCGCGGATGAAACTGTAGATTCTGAAGAGAACTAGATCGTGTCTGATCGAGTAACTGATTATAAAAGCTGCAGGCGGTTATTTTAGAAGTTAATGTGTTCAGATGTGGCATTTCAGCATAAAATATACTAAACCAAAGAGGCAAGGCTGTATGAATTATGGGAAAAGCTCTTGGTTTTATGCTGTTTTTCATCGGACTTGGAATGGTGATCGGCTTGCTTGTCTCCGAGACCACCGCACTTCTGATTGCAGCAGCTTTGTGTATGCTGTGTGGCTATCATTTATTTTGTAAATAAAATGGGTATGAAAAGATTATCAGCGAATCCTTTCATACCCATTTACATTTTATGTAACTATCCTTTTTATTAAAATAATTTCTGTCTGGGAGAAGCTGCTCTGGAGTTTGTTGAAAAAGGCCTTCTGCAAAATGTGCGCCATACTTTGCGGGAATGATTTTCAACCACACTTAGAAAATACTTATTCGGGAAACAAAAAAATAGCCCCCACAAAACTGTGAGGGCAGGTGTTTCTTAGGCTCTTTCAACGTTTCCGGATCTTAAGCAGGAAGTACATACGTACATTTTCTTAGCTCCGCCTTCAGTTTTAACCTTAACGGATTTCACGTTTGATTTCCACATCTTATTGGATCTTCTATGGGAATGACTCACATTATTTCCGAAATGAGCACCTTTTTCACAAATTGCGCATTTAGCCATGATAGCACCTCCTTGACGCTTTTTTTCAACAGTTCATATTCTAACAGATGGAAAAACATTTTGCAAGCAAAAAAAGGAAAATTTTAAAACAATTTAAAATAAATTTGCTATTTGCGTGGATGCGTGCTAAAATTGGACATTGTGTTATGAATGAAAAAAGGGTATAATATGGTATATACATTTTGAAAATCAAATTAATGGAGGTAAACCATATGAAGGGACGTATAGATTCCGGCCTTGGCCAGATCATTATTGATACGGATGTAATCGCGACTTATGCAGGAAGCGTTGCAGTAGAATGTTTTGGTATTATCGGTATGGCCGCTGTCAGCATGAAGGACGGCCTTGTAAAGCTGCTCAGGAGAGATTCCTTACAGCATGGTATAAATGTTAAGATCACAGAAGATAATAAGATTCGCCTTGATTTTCATGTAATCGTGGCGTACGGTGTGAATATCAGCACTATTGCAGATAATCTTGTAAACAATGTGAAATATAAAGTCGAGGCTTTTACAGGAATGGAGATTGAGAAAATCAACATTTACGTAGAAGGTGTTCGTGCAATAGATTAGGATTAGAGGAGGAAACTTGTGGTGGATAGACAGACCATAGATGCCAAGATACTTTCCAGAATGTTTCTGGCAGGAGCCAAGAACCTGGAAGCGAAGAAAGAATGGATCAACGAGTTGAATGTATTCCCGGTTCCGGATGGAGATACCGGTACGAATATGACAATGACTATTATGTCAGCTGCATCAGAGGTAAGCAGTCTTACAGATCCTGATATGGAGACACTCGCCAAGGCTATTTCGTCCGGTTCCCTGCGTGGAGCCAGAGGTAACTCAGGCGTTATTCTTTCCCAGCTTCTCAGAGGCTTTACCAAGGGAACCAAGGGACATAAAGAAATGGATGCAGTTGTGATCGCAGCTGCTATGGAGAAGGCTGTAGAGACTGCATACAAAGCAGTTATGAAGCCGAAGGAAGGTACCATTCTTACAGTAGCACGTGAGGCCGCAGTAAAGGCTGCTGAGATTGCAGAGGAATCTGCAAATCTGGAGCTTTTCTTCCGTGCCATTTTCGAGCATGCTGAGAAGACACTTGCCCGCACACCGGAAATGCTTCCTGTCCTGAAAGAAGCAGGTGTAGTAGACTCAGGCGGACAGGGACTTCTAGAAGTTTTCCGTGGTGCATTTGATGGTTATCTTGGAAAAGAAATCGACTATTCTGCATTTGAGAAGGTATCTTCCGGTCCGGCAGTGACCAGGATCTCCCAGCAGGCAGAAGCGGATATCAAATTTGGATATTGCACGGAGTTCATCATTCTTTTGAATAAGCCTCTTCCAGATGAGGAGCTTCACAGCTTCAAGGAGTTCCTTACATCAATTGGTGATTCCATTGTACTGGTAGCAGATGATGAAATCGTGAAAGTACATGTACACACCAATCATCCTGGCCAGGCATTCGAGAAAGCGCTTACCTACGGTGCACTTTCCCGCATGAAGATTGATAACATGCGTGAGGAACATCAGGAGAAGCTGATCAAGGATGCCGAGAAGCTTGCCCGGGAGCAGGAAGAACAGGAGAAGAAGGAAGCTGCTGCGAAAGCTGCCAAAGAGCATAAGAAATACGGATTTATCAGTGTTTCCGTCGGAGAAGGACTCTCCACCCTGTTTAAAGAGCTGAATGTAGATTATATCATCGAGGGCGGTCAGACCATGAACCCAAGTACAGAGGACATGCTCAATGCCATCGCTGAAGTAAATGCAGATACTATTTATATTTTCCCGAATAATAAGAATATTGTTCTTGCTGCAAACCAGGCGAGAGACCTTACCGAGGACAAAGAGATCGTGGTAGTTCCTACCAAGACGATTCCGCAGGGAATCACAGCTCTGATCAGCTTCCAGCCGGAAATGAATGGAGAAGAGAATCTGGAAGCCATGATGGAGGCTGTATCCATGGTGAAGACCGGACAGGTAACATACGCAGTCCGAGACACCAGACTGGATGAGAAAGAAATCCACGAGGGCGATATTATGGGAATCGGTGATCACGGAATTCTTGCAGTAGGCAAGGGACGTGAGAATGTTGCCAAAGAGATGGTGGCAGCTATGGTAGACGAGGATTCTGAGGTGATCAGCATTTACTACGGTGCTGAGACCACAGAAGAGGATGCCGAGAGCCTTGCCGCAGAGCTGGAAGAAGCATATCCGGACTGCGAAGTAGAGGTAAATATGGGCGGACAGCCGATTTATTATTACATTATTTCTGTTGAGTAATGAATGTTACTGTTCACTGATAACGTTCCGCGAGGTGTTTTTTGTGAACAAAGTTCACAGAAAACCCGAGAATTAAGTTTGCGCAGCAAACGCTACTTCTTGTGCTTGTCACAAGAAGGTTCGTCTTTCTGTGCATCGCGAAGCGCGTTACTGGTCACGGAGTGAACAGTAACTAATGAATAGCTGCAGGGCTGCGAGTGATAAAGAGATGGAAGACAGGGTGGAAGATTTCCGCCCTGTCTTCTTTAACAATAAACATAGGCTCATTGGTAATATTAAGTTTTTTGCGCACCGTGAAGCTGTTATTGAGTTCGAAGTGGTTAGCATGTGCAAAGTGAAATAAGTATGGAAAATCGGCAGTCTTTGTTGTAAAATAATGAGAACACTTTTCGGGCAAATGAAGAAAGACCCGGAAACAGAGATGAATGATCAGAAAGAGAGGAAAAACAGTGGCAAAGCTTCTTCGGGAACTAAAAGGAGTAGGAGAAAAGACGGAAAAACTATTTCAGAAGATCGGTATCACCACAACAGATGATCTGCTCCATTATTATCCAAGAAATTACGACTCATATGAGGCACCGGAGGAAATTGGTTCTTTGAAGGAGAACTCCGTGGTGTCTGTTCGTGGAACTGTCACTGCCGGAGTCTATGTAAACAGGATCCGTAATCTTCAGGTGATCTCCATCACTGTGGCAGATACCACCGGAAAACTTCCTGTGGTATGGTTTAATGCCCCCTACTTAAAAAACACTCTGAAAAAAGGCAGCTGCTTTATTTTCCGCGGCAAAATCTCCAGAAAAAAAGGTCATCTGGAGATGGAGCATCCGGAGATTTTCACACCCGCAGCTTATGAAGAAATCCTTCACAGCATGCAGCCCATATACGGACTTACTGCAGGGCTTACAAACAAACTGATAATCAAGCTGATGCATCAGATCCTGGATGAACAGAGCCTGCAGACAGAATTTCTCCCAGATGAGATTAAGGAATTTTATCACTTGGCAGATGATAATTATGCTATTTCCACTGTCCATTTTCCAGGCAATATGCAGGAACTTCTGGTGGCACGAAAACGCCTTGTGTTTGACGAATTTCTTTTGTTTATTCTGGCAGTACAGATCCTGAAGGGAAAAACAGAAGAAGCTCCTAACGCTTTTCCCATGAAGCCGGTATGGATCACAGAACAGGTTATGGAAGGTCTTCCTTATCATCTGACAAAGGCGCAGCTAAACGCCTGGCATGAAATCGAAAGAGACCTTTGCGGGCATACCCTTATGTCCCGGCTGGTTCAGGGCGACGTTGGAAGCGGAAAAACGATTCTGGCTTTTCTGGCAATGATCCTTACTGTGGAAAATGGCTATCAGGCAGCATTGATGGTGCCCACAGAGGTACTTGCAAATCAGCATTTTGAAGCATTTACAAAACTGATAGAGGAACAGGAGATTTCATCCTGCCATCCGGTTCTTCTTACTGGCTCAACCACCCAGAAAGAAAAAAGAAGAATCTATGGAGAAATCGCATCCGGGGAGGCAAATGTGATCATTGGAACTCACGCCCTGATCCAGGAAAAAGTGGTGTACGAGAATCTTGGCCTTGTGATCACCGATGAGCAGCATCGCTTTGGCGTGAAGCAAAGAGAGGCACTGACTACCAGGGGAAATGCGCCGCATGTGCTGGTTATGAGTGCCACTCCCATCCCCAGAACTCTTGCGATCATTGTATACGGGGATCTGGATATTTCCATTATAGATGAGCTTCCTGCCATGCGTCTCCCGATTAAGAACTGTGTAGTTGGCACGTCTTATCGCCCGAAAGCCTACTCCTTTATAGAAAGGCAGGTGCGGGAAGGGCGCCAGGCGTATGTGATTTGCCCTATGGTAGAAGAAAGCGAGGGGGCAGACGGGGAAAACGTGACGGACTATACAGCACGGCTGAGAGAGATTTTCCCATCAGACATCACCATTGGAATGCTCCATGGAAAAATGAAGCCCAAGGAAAAGAATGGGATCATGGAACAGTTTGCAAGGGGAGAAATCCAGGTGCTGGTGTCTACTACAGTAGTGGAAGTAGGGGTAAATGTGCCAACGCTACGGTAATGATGGTAGAAAATGCGGAGCGGTTCGGACTTGCGCAGCTTCATCAGCTGAGAGGGCGTGTTGGACGTGGGGCATATCAGTCTTACTGTATTTTTATGCAGGGAAATGAAGAGGAAGAGACCTCCAGGAGACTGGAGATTTTGAATAAATCGAATGATGGATTTTTTATAGCAGGGGAGGATCTGAAGCTTCGGGGACCGGGAGATCTGTTTGGAATCCGTCAGAGCGGACAGCTGGAGTTCCGAATCGGAGATATTTATCAGGATTCAGATGTACTGAAAGCTGCCAGTGACGCCGCAGGAGGAATTCTGGAGCTTGACAGGGAGCTGGATCTGCCCCAGCACGAAAAACTGAAGGAAAGATTGAATGCTTATATGAAATATGACCTTGAGAACCTTGGCCTGTAAGGTTATACAGGGAAATAGATGACGAAAAAAACAAGAAAATCCATCCATTTTTTGGCAATAACTGTGCAAGAAAACAAAAATTATCAGGATTTTAAGATTTGTACCCGAAGATTTCCTGAAATTAACAGGTTTTGTTTGTGTACTTTTACCTATGAATTCAGAGAAATGGTTTGTCAAGGGGGATTTTAGCAGAACTTGCAAAAAAAATTGATTCGTAGTATCTATCATAGAAGCGAAAACGAAGATTATATTCACCGTCAAGGAGGCTATTATAATGGCTACGAAGAGAACTACAAAAAAGGCAGAAACAATGGCGGCCAAGAAGGCTGCTAAGACTGTGGCTGAGGTTAAAGCTACAGCTGCAGCAGAGGTAAAGGCTGAGCCAAGTAAGGCAGAGGCTGTTAAGACAGCTGTTGTTGAGACTGTGAAAGCAGCTACAGAGACTGTTAAGGCTGCTACTGAGAGCGTTAAAGAGACTGCGAAAGAGGCTGTTAAGGAGACTGCAAAGGCTCCGGCTAAGACAGCTGGGAAGGCAGAGGCTAAGAAGCCTGCTGTTAGAAGAACTGCTAAGAAGGCTGCTGTTGCAGCTGAGGAGATTTTTATTCAGTATGCAGGCAAGGAATTCACTACTAAGGATGTAGTAGCAAATGTGAAAAAGGCCTGGACAGAGATGACCGGAAAGAAAGAAGAAGATATCCAGGATATTAAAGTTTACGTTAAGACTGAAGAGAATAAGGCATATTATGTAGTAAACGGTGAAGCAGAGGGACATTACGTAGAGCTGTAATTTCCCCTATATGAATGGCTTCAGGGAGTGTGTGAGTGCGTTCCCTGAAGCCTTTTTTGATTTCGAGGGACGTGAGAGGAAGTGAGTGCCGTCTGGGGGCGGTGTCGAAATGGGGTGTCTGGCTCCGCCGCCTAGTGATCTATAAAATTGCAAACTCGCCCTTGCAGGGCTCAGACAGTGCAATTTTATAGATCGCTATGCTCGCCAGACGCCCCATTTCGGCAATGCCCCCAGACGGCACCCACTTCCTCTCACTGGTTACTGGGAAGGGACGGCGGCTGCAGGCAGCGCCTGGGGATAGGATAATTGTATAGGTGGGAAGGTGCAAGATGGGATCGGGAAATGGAGAGCTTGTGTGCAGGGCAGTGCTTAGTGTGGGGAAATAAATTGCTGGACAAAAGGGGGTAAATAGGATAAAATATTTAGATATAGACAGGAGTAGCCCCTTGATTTGACAAGGGGTCTTTTTATGAAAGGAATAAAGTATGTTTAATGAAATTGATTTCAGTAAGATAGATACGAGTATTACACCGCCTCAGGATGATACAGAGCGTCAGTATTATTATATGGCGAAGCTGGCTGAGATGGTGGCTTTGAGGGAGCGGGAGCTGGGACGGCGGATTACTTATTGTCTGCAGACGTTTGGGTGTCAGATGAATGAGAAGCAATCTGAGGTTGTCGCAGGGATTATGGATGAGATTGGTTTTAAGAGACAGGAAACAGAGGATGCGGATGTTGTGATTTATAATACCTGTACGGTTCGTGAGAATGCCAATCTTAAGGTGTATGGCCGCCTTGGTAAGCTGCATAGTCTGAAGAAGTCTAATCCGGATATGAAGATTGCTTTGTTTGGGTGTATGATGCAGGAGAAGCAGGTTGTGGATAAGATCCAGAAGGATTATCCATTTGTCAATCTGGTGTTTGGAACCCATAATATTTTTAAGTTTGCAGAGCTGTTTTATGAGATGGAGAATCGTGACAGCCAGCTGATCGATATCTGGGAGGGTACGGATAAGATCGTGGAGGAGCTGCCTACAGAGCGTAATTATTCTTTTAAGTCCGGTGTGAATATTATGTTTGGATGTAATAATTTCTGCAGTTATTGCATTGTGCCTTATGTAAGAGGGCGTGAAAGAAGCCGTGAGCCGGAGGCGATTGTGAAAGAGATAGAGGCTCTGGTGGCGGATGGCGTTACAGAGGTTATGCTTCTGGGACAGAATGTAAACTCTTATGGAAAGACTTTGAAGGATCCGGTGACTTTTGCACAGCTTCTTGAGAAGGTGGAGCAGATCGAGGGGCTGAAGAGAATCCGGTTTATGACTTCTCATCCGAAGGATCTATCTGATGAGCTGATCGAATATATGAGTAAGAGCAGGAAGGTGTGCCATCATCTGCATCTGCCTATGCAGTCTGGCAGCAGCCGTATCCTGAAGATCATGAACCGGCATTATGATAAGGAGAAGTATCTGGGACTGGTGGAGAAAATCCGTACAGCGGTGCCGGATATTTCCCTGACTACAGATATTATTGTAGGTTTCCCGGGTGAAACTGAGGAGGATTTTCAGGAAACTCTGGATGTAGTGGAGAAATCTGATTTTGATACTGCATTTACCTTTATCTATTCCAAGAGAAGCGGCACTCCTGCGGCGAAGATGGAGGATCAGGTTCCAGAGGATGTGGTGAAGGATCGTTTTGACCGCCTTCTAAAGCTGGTTCAGGAGAAAGGAAGAGAAGTCTCTTCCAGATTCCAGGGCGAGGTTCAGGAAGTTCTTGTTGAGACGGAGAGCAAGGAAAAGGGTATTTTCACAGGAAGAACCCAGTATAATCTGCTGGTTCATTTTCCAGGAACCCCGGATCTTCTTGGCAAGTATGTGAATGTGCGTCTGGATACCTGTAAAGGCTTCTATTACATGGGAACAAGAGTGGAGGATTAAAGCACCTGCCGAATCGTTACAAAAGATTTATATATCAGATTTTTTGATTCTGTAATCCTGACTATGAATAAAAAGTAATATTTGGCAAAAAGGCTACTGTCACTTCGTGACCAGTAACACGCTTTGCGATGCGCAGAAATCATGCATTCGCATGATTTCGTGCTGAGATTCCCGGACTTCCTGTGAACTTTGTTCACAAAAAACACCTTGCAGAACGTTACCATTGAACCGTAAAGTAAAAAGCGCAAATAATATAAATAATTACAAAAAAGGTTGCATTTTTGTGATAAATAGTGCAATATTATTATATTGAACACTCGTGGGAAAGGCGGCACCTGTAATGTTTAAAGGGCTGTGCAGGAAATTTTATGCATTGTTGAGGAAAGAAGCAGTTCATGAGAATGAGCCTCAGCGTATATTGTTCCTTCTCAGAATTATATTGTTGATTCTGGGACTTTATTTTCTGATCATTCCGTTCGTATTCTGCATTGTGGGACCGAAGACAGAGGTCTGGACAGGATATATTTTCGCAGCAATGGCGGTTGCTGCTTTTTATGCAACATACCGGCTGAAGGTACACACCAGTGTGCTTGTCTGCAGCGGTCTGCAGCTGGCATGGATAATTGTGTTTGTTGTTCTCTATGGATGGGACTGCGGTATTCAGCATCTGATGTTTGAGATGCTGGTACTGGTATATTTTGCTGTCTACAATTCTCTTGTGTATAAGGTCAGCTATACAGTAGTTCTGTTTGCAGTACGATTCAGCCTGTTTTTGTACTGCAGGGTAAATATTTCTGTTTTTGCCCTGACAGAAACGGCTACAGTTGTATTACAGATCATAAATACCATTGTGACGTTTGTGCTTATGGCTGTAGCGTGCAGTATGTTCAGCTCCAATGTGGAATCTGCGGAGAAGAAGCTGGTGCTGTATAATGAGCAGTTGAAGAAACAGGCAGGGACCGATCCGCTGACAGGTTTGTGGAACCGCCGTCAGATGATACAGTACATTACGGAGAAGCGCAGGAAAGAGCCTGTTATGGCGTTTACCATTGGTATGGGTGATATTGATTTCTTTAAGAGAATTAATGACCACTGGGGACATGACTGCGGAGATGCGGTACTGGTATGGATCACACAGCACATGAGCCGGGAATTGGGTGAGCATGCCAAATTGTGCCGCTGGGGAGGCGAAGAATTCATCTTCTTTTTCCCGGATATGAACGGAGACGAAGTATGCCTTATGCTCAACTCTCTTCGCATGAAGCTGGGCAACGATCTGTTTGACTGGAGGGGAGAATGGATTCCGGTTACTATGACGTTTGGCGTGGAGGAGAATGATTTCAAGTCCAATATAGACACCTTGCTGAAAAATGTGGATGCGAAACTTTATATGGGCAAAGAACAGGGAAGAGACCGGGTGATCTATTAAACTCACCGGGTCTTTTGTCGAATTAACAACAGTAATAAGCAGGAGAATAAAACTTGTATGTATACAGTTGAAGAAATAAAAAATAAAGTAAAAACAGGAACCTGGACAAAAGAGGATGTGGCACGCTGTGTGGAGGAGCTGAAGCAGATATCGGATTTTACTGTTTATACAGAAGAAATCTATTATATAAGTTATGGGATTTTTGCCTATAATTTTCGGGAATATGCTTATCCTCTGATCGAAATCTGCCGGGAGGCCGGAGTTCACATGGAGCGTTCCAAGGAGAAATCCAGACTTTATCTTGCCCTGGTAAGACTTTATTTCTGCCTTGGTTTTCCCCCGAGATTGTGGAATATGGCCTGAAATATGCCAATTCCGGATTTACCTTAAGATCCCCTCTGAAATCCGTTTATAACACTATCGTAGCCGCTTTTTCAGACTGTGGACTGTTTTTTGAGGCGGATTTTTATCTGGAGAAAATGATGGATATTTCCAGACTGGATCCCTGTGACAGCAGTGTGGATTTCTGGAATTCGGATACTTTAAATGAGCTAGTCTATTATGACAGCAAGGTTTACGTGAAGCTGGGCATGGGAGATGTTGCAGGCGCGGAGCAGGCGGCAGTGGATATGCAGGCGATTCTTACAGAACGGGAGATTCCTGAAGATGGCAGAGCCTTTTTTCTGCTTCAGAAGGAATTTACGGACTTGTATCTTCGCCTTTACCAGCAAAAAGACAAGGCGGTCATTGCGGAAGAATTTAACAGCTATATGAAGAAAATGGAAGCCGGGGAGGGTGCCAGGGATACCTTAAGCTTCTGTGTCTGCTATTTTGGAGAGTTCCTTCAGGTAATGGCGGAGGAAGAACGCTGGGACGATATTATACGCATTGGCAGCTACATTAAGAATGCCAGGAATTTCAGCGGAAGCTTCTGCCCGGTTTACAAGCTTATGCGCACTGCTGCATGCAGAAGTGACCGGGAAGAGCTTCGGAGACGGATACCGGAATTCGAGAGAATGTATCTGAAGGCTCTGGAGCAGGAGAAGGAGAATTATGACCAGATGGTACGTCTCCTTACCAGGGAGGAGCTTCGGATTGAACGCCTGAAAGCGTCCATGGAGAAGGATGCCCTTACCGGCTGTCTGAACCGTGCGGCTTTTGACCACAACAGCAAGCGCTTTATGAAGAATCATAAGAAGGGCAGCCTTGTATTTATTGACCTGGATTATCTGAAGCTGATCAATGACTGCTATGGCCATGAAACGGAGACCGTTACCTGGTGTGTTTTGCAGAGAATATGAAGTGTGCTATGGACAGGCAGGATCTTCTGTACCGGTATGCAGGAGATGAGTTCCTTATTTTGTCTGCACTGGAGCCGGAGCAGATCCAGGAACGGTTAAACGAAATTCTGGAAAAGAGCCCGATCCATTTTGATATTAACGGAGAAAGCCGCAACATCAGCTTTTCCTATGGCATTGTGGCATTTGAGGAAAAAAAGGGAAAAATCGCAGATCTGGTGAAGGAAGCGGATCAAAGAATGTATCAGTGCAAGAGCCGAAATCATGAGCGTATTTCCAAAAGAGGTGCGGCGGAATGATCACGCGGGAAAATATTATTCATTTTTACACCAAATACAAAGAAAATCTGAAGAAGGAAGATCAGATTCAGGAGAATCTGCTGAAGGCAGAAGACCAGGAGGCGTGGATCGAAAATCTGAAGAACAAATCCAGAATGATGCGCAGGCTTTACATTGAGAATGAGGTACTTCTGAATTTGTATATCCGCCCCTTCCTTGACGGGGAGGCGAGCCTGAACGAGGAACTGGCGAGAGAATTTCTGCATCAGATCCGCATGGCCGATGATGAGGGCTATGAGGATAACCTTGCCATGCTGGAAATTCTGGAGCTTCTGGATGGATATTTTCAGAAAAGTGATGATTTGGACTCTTATATCTGGACCCTGAACCTTCTGGGAAATTTTTATAACCGTCCCTTCAGTAATGAAGATGGAAAGAAAGGAGCCATGTATTTTGACAGACTGCGGGCACTTTCTTCCAGATATTTTGAGATTGAGGATTTTGACGTAAGGAAGAGAATCCTTTTTTCCTATTATAATTTTCCGGTAGTGTTGATGAACTTTAACCTGGATACGTCCAAGGAGCTTTTGCAGTACATTGATGAGGCACTGGAATTTTATAATGATGAGAAAGTCCGGGAATTAGACGGAGAGAGGTTTGATTTTGATGAACTGATCGAAGAACTGAATTATGATCTTCTTGGAAATTCAGTCCTGAGATTTACAGTGAGGGAGATTGATCCGGAGCTTCTTTCCAGAGCATCCCGGGTTCTGGAAGAATATTATCAGCGTGAGCTTGAGAAGAATCCGGAGCCCTACGAAATGCTGGATGAAATATACTGTAATTATAAGTCCTGTCTGTTCTATCAGGGTAAGATAACCTGCACAGAGCTTCTGGAGGATTACCGGAAATTCTGTGAACACAGTATGGAGCATGACGATCTGGACAGCCAGGAGGGAGTGCCTTTTTCTGACAGCCGCTATTTTCAGGTTGCGATCAACCATCTGCCGACGATTTTGGAATTGTTGGAGAAATATGCGGATGAATATCACGGAGCACCAGATCTCCGTGATTTTTGTGTATCCAATTATGTGCATGCTATTCGCAGGCTGTCCAGGACAGAAAACGATACCTTTGTAAATGATGTAGTATGGCGTTCTCTCAGGGATGTGTTGAAATATATTACCGGAGATGAAATAAACACCCTGGTTCTTATGCAGATCATGGTAAGCCGGGATGAGGGCACTGCCATGCACAGTGCAATGGTGGAGCAGATTGCCAGGCGAATTCTGAATGTAGTGATGAAAAAGCGGCCGGAGCTTCTGATTGGAACCTTTGGTTATGAGAACGTGGTGGAAGTGCTGGAAAATCAGGAGACCATTCTGGACTATGTTTCCCAGTCTGCACAGCTTCTGGATATTGGAATGATCAGACTTGCATCTATTGTGAACAAGCAGTCACGGCAGCTGACACAAAGGGAAAAGAATGGTATTCTCAGCCATCCCTGTGAAGGGGCTAAATTCGTCGAGGAGATTCCGGCTCTTCGCAAATATCGGGATGCTGTTCTGGGACATCACAAATCCTGGGATGGAAAAATAGGATATCCGGCAGATTTTGACAATACCAGGTCAAATGAGCGTATTCTTATTGAAATACTGCATATCAGCGATTGTCTGGATGCAGCCACTGACTTTGTGGGACGAAGCTACAAGAATGCCAAGAAGCTGGAACAGGTAGCGGAGGAGTTTTCCTGGGGAAAGGGTTCTGTTTATTGTCCAGAGCTGGTGGAGCTTCTGGAAGAGGACAAAGAACTGCAGGCAGATCTCAGATATCTGCTGGGAGCGGGACGCATCCGTACCTGTTATTCGGTATATGGCAAGGCAGTAGATCAAACTGAAATAGAAGAAAGCAGGTTGTTCACAGATATTGAAAACTGGGAAGCCAGCAGCCGGAAGCAAAGTGATGAAGAGGGAGATACGATTCTCGATTTCCTTCACAAAAGCGGAAACGAGAGCCGTCAGCTTCTTGGAGCACTGGCAAGGAATTCTCTGATCATTTTGTATGTGGATATGATGTCTGGCGAATACAAGGTATACTACCGCGGAAACCAGAGACTTCTGGATAAAAAGATTCCGGACGGTTATTACGGAGACTTCCTGAAAGAATATCTGGCGCCAAACTGCGAACCGGGTGATTGGGAAAAAGTACGGCTGAAAATCAGACTGTCAGAGCTTTCCCATATATTTCTGGAGCAGGAGGGCAGCTATGAGTGTGAAGCCCGGATCAGGGTAAAAGATGCTTACCGCTGGGTGCGGTTCCAGTTTATCTGCTTGGACGAGGAAAATGTCATGCCTGGCATGATGACTGTGATCGCAACAGATGTCCAGGAAAGCCACAGCAGAAATGAACAGCTGATGAACAGTCTGAAGGAGGCATATCAGTCTGCAGAAGAGGCAAACAAGGCAAAAAGCATTTTCCTCAGCAGTATGTCCCATGACATCCGCACTCCTATGAATGGAATCCTTGGTATGACCCAGATCGCCATGAACCATCTGAACGATCCGGCACGTATTCTGGATTGTCTTCAGAAGATCGACGATTCTTCCAGACACCTTCTGGAGCTGATCAATGAGGTTCTGGATATGTCGAAAATTGAGAGTGGGGATACGACGCTTCATGAGGAACCACTGTACCTGAGCAAAACCATGAAAATTGTGGATGGAGTATGCCGTCAGGCAGCTGTTGACAAACACCAGATTTTTGATCTGGATATAGAAGAAATCCGGGACGATCATGTGCTGGCAGATTCGGTAAGACTCAGGCAGGTTTTGATCAATCTGATTTCCAATGGAGTGAAGTACACGCCTGAGCATGGATGTGTGCAGGTAAAGGTAACCCAGGGCAATAGTTTTGCAGAGGACAAAGCAAGCTATTCTTTTGTGGTGAAGGATAATGGAATCGGCATGTCGGAAGAATTTCAGAAGAAGCTGTTTGAGCCTTTTTCCCGTGAAGATAACAGCATGACAAATGCTACCCAGGGAACAGGACTGGGACTTTCTATTGCTAAGTCTATCATTGCACAGATGGGTGGAAGTATTGAGGTAAAGAGCATTCAGGGAAAAGGTACGACGTTTCTTGTGCGGCTGGATCTGAAGCTTGTGGAAGAAGAGCAGGAGGCTGATCAGGCCTTACTGGCAGCAGAGGCAGGTGAAGAGAAGGAAAAGGATCCGGGCTTTTTGAAGGGACGCAGAATCATGCTGGTGGAGGACAATGAGCTGAACCGGGAGATTGCGTACGAGCTTTTGTCCGAATCCGGTCTGATCGTGGATGTGGCAGAGAATGGACAGGATGCGATTAAGCTTCTTGGAACCCGGCCGGAGAATTATTATGAACTGATCTTCATGGATATTCAGATGCCGGTGATGAATGGTTATGAGGCCACGGCAAATATCCGTGCAGGAAAGAGCGATTACTGGAAAAATATTCCGGTGATCGCCATGACCGCAAATGTGTTCCAGGAGGATGAGAGCCGGGCTGCAGAGTGTGGAATGAGTGATTATGTAACTAAGCCTATTGACATGAATGTGATTTATTCTGTCCTTGAAAAATGGCTTCGGGGACAGAAAGGATGATGTGCGCCAGTACCTGCCAGAGCTTTTTATATACTCTGGCAGCAGACCGGAAGGGGCTTCCGGTGGTGCTGGCATATGAATGAGGGAGCGATAGAGTTGAGTAAGAATAAGTACGAAATTGATATGTGTAACGGAACCATTATGGACAAGCTGGTTTCTTTTGCCATTCCGCTGATGGTTTCCGGAATTCTGCAGTTGATGTTCAATGCTGTGGATATTATTGTGGTGGGACGGTTTTCCGGCAGCCAGGCCCTAGCAGCAGTTGGTTCTACTACCGCTTTGATCAATGTGTTTACCAATCTTTTTATTGGTGTTTCACTGGGAGCTAATGTTTTGGCTGCCAGATTCTATGCGGCAGGTAAGGCAAAAGAGATGTCGGAAACGGTACATACGTCTGTGACACTGGCCTTGGTCAGTGGTGTGGCGATGGCTGCTGTAGGACTTGTTTTTTCAAGATGGGCACTGGAGGTTATGGGAACGCCTGCGGATGTGATTGACCAGTCCACTTTGTATATGAGGATTTATTTCCTGGGAATGCCGTTTTTTATGCTTTATAACTATGGTGCAGCTATTCTGCGTGCGGTAGGGGATACCAGGCGTCCGCTGATGTTCCTGGTCGTGGCTGGTGTGACCAACGCGGTGCTGAATATGATTCTGGTGATCGTGTTTCATCTGGGTGTTGCAGGTGTTGCCATTGCGACCATTATTTCCCAGCTGATTTCCTGTATTCTGGTTCTTAGATGTCTGTATATGACGGACAGCAGTTATCAGCTTCGGTTTTCCAGATTGTGCATGAAGAAATTTTATCTGGTACAGATTTTCCAGGTGGGAATACCGGCGGGAGTGCAGAGTACGGTTATTAACATTTCCAATGCGCTTTTGCAGTCTTCTGTAAATTCCTTTGGTTCCACTGCCATGGCTGGTTATACGGCGGCGAATAATATTCTGGGATTTTTGTATGCGTCTGTAAATGCGGTCACTCAGGCCTGTATGAGCTTTACCAGCCAGAATTATGGCGTTGGGAAATATAAACGTATGGACAGAGTGCTGCTGGACTGCGGAATCCTGTCTTTTGTGATCGCCCTTGTGCTGGGATGCGGCTCTTACATGTGTGGCGGTGAGATCCTGAAGGTTTACACAGAGGACCCGGAGGTTATCCGATGCGGTGTGGAGATTCTTTCCATCACCACAGTGCCTTATTTCTTATGTGGAATCATGGATCTTTTTCCTGGCGCTCTCCGGGGAATGGGACATTCCGGTGTGCCTATGATCCTTTCTATTATCGGTACGGTTGGTACTAGAATTGTGTGGATCTTCTGGATATTCCCACAGCACAGAAGCCTGTACACCTTGTTTATTTCCTATCCGGCATCCTGGTTCATTACCATTGTGCTGCAGGTGATCTGCTTTGTGTTTGTGAGACAGACGGTGCATGGACAGCTGAAAGGTACCGGGAAAGCGGCGTGATGGAAAGAAAGAAGAGAAATGTTATAATATGTTTCTGAAACGGGTAAGAGCCAGGGAAAGCGAAACGCTTCCCTGGCTCGTTTTTAGCTTCCGTTCCCTCTGAGCTTCACGAAAGATAATAATGGAAAATGACATAATTGGGTAAGTGTGAATGATTTAATAATTCGGCTGGGCTAACTTCCTCCCATTAAAGTTAGTGCAGGCGATTATTTGTGTGGGCATTTGGCGTAAGTTGTTGTGCTTACGTAGTCCATGATGACAAGATGATTGCATTTTTGACAAATTTTTGCAGTATAGCGTTTTACTTCACAACCACCATTACTTTTGGGATAATGTCTATCCGCGTATCCCTCTTTAAAATCATGTGTGCATATAAGGGCACGTGTTTCTAAATCGGAAGAAGTAACTGGAACTGAAAAATGATCTTCTGTTTCAAAATATATATCTGAGTTTGAAAACTGAGAATCTAAAGTGTTCACTTCTTCAAAAGAAATAGAGGATTCAGTAATTGGAGAAAATACTGGTGCTTCCGTCGTCTGCATCGGCGCATACCCAAACACCGTAGTCCCGCTCAAAAATACAGATGCCAATATTGCCGCAGCAGTACCAATTTTACTGGCTTTTCTATTCTTCATCATAATAAATTCCACTCTCCTTTTCATTGTATGTTTGGCCCCCAATAAGTTGTTTTTCCAGACTACAGGAACCTGTCTGTTCCTTGCGGAAAGATTCACGAGAGCGACTGCGTAGGCTTTTTTCTCTTCCGTGGTGAAACCTTCGGTGGCGGCTTGATCTGCAATGTTTTCGGAAAAGCTGGTGTAAAGCAGAAGCGTAAGCAATGTTAACGGGTTATAAAAATGAAGGCAAATGGCTAACAGGCAGAGCAGCTTTACAGCTGAGTCATGACGGCGCAGGTGTGAATATTCATGCCGCATAATCATTTCTGACAATCTGGAATCCTCAAGGCTCTCCGGCGCGACAATGAAAGGCTTCAGGAAACCTATAGTATAGGGAGAACCAATAAGGGGAGAAATACGGTATTCTACATCCCCGATTCCAGGTAAGAAACAAGTTCTTTTCTCAGTAATCTTTTTCAGCTTTCGCGTGAGCCGGTGATACTTTATGATTTCGTAAACACTGAAGCCTGAGATTAAAAATAGCCAGCATAATCCAATCATAAGAATCCAGTCGGACATCCATAATGAAATTCCGTGATAAGAAATTGCTCCTTTGTCGTCAAAATTGATGTAATAAGAGATGTTTGCAAGAGCGTCTGTTCTTATCAAAACATCTGTTGGCATCAGATATTTAACCACCTGAAACGGTATCAAATACCCCGCCAGACTCAGAAACACCAGGTTCCGGCCAAGCCGGTATGAAAATTTTTTCCTTTGGAGAAGCAATAGCAGGAGACAGATGATCAGTGGCACTGTTCCTGCTATGCTCATACAGATTAAAAGCATGCAAGTCCCTCACTTAAAATTTGTCAATAAAATCCAGCAAGTCCTTCTGATCCTCTTCGCTGAGACCGGAATCTTCTGCAAAGGCACAGAACAGACAGGTAAGTGAATTTTTAAAGCTCTGGAAATCAGAATCTCCAGAATCCCTGCAGCTGGTCTGGCGATTTTTTATCAGCTCCTTCATCGCATTCCGGAACAACTGGTTCTTCTTATCAAGCTTTCGTCTAAGCTGCAAACAGTGTACGAAGAGACCTAAGGTTACCAGAGGAAGGCTAAAGGATAACAGAATTGCTTTCGCCAGGTAAAAGGCAGCAGCCGGCTGATCTAAATTCGGAATTCCGTTCATCATGCAGATCAGCAGCGAGCATCCGGTGACGATCACAAAAAGAACGCCGGATAAGGTTAAAATTATTTTTTTCATTGAGTACCTCCTCATTCTACGTAGAAGCGGGAATTCAGAAATAATTTTGTTTTCTGCTCCCTTCACTATATATACGAAAACCAGAGAAAGAAATAACACGAAATCTGAAAAAATTTTTGGAAATTTTTCAGATAAGATAAATTTATGGTATACTTACAGAGAGATTGAGAAAAATTACAGGTCTGATATCATATCAGATATTGAAAAGACACTTCCTGACAGTGTGTAAAAATCAACGCTTCGTTAGGAAACTGTCAAATAATCATAGAAGGAGAACAATCATGCCAAAATTTCTGATCATCGACGGCTCCTCCATGCTGTCCACATCCTATTACGGAAATCTTCCAAAATCTATCCTTTTCGCAAAGACAGACGAGGAAAAAGAGAGACACTATCCGGAAATCCTGCACACCTCCGATGGAAAATACACAAATGCCATGTTCACCATGCTTCGCACCCTTCTGGCTGTCTATAAGAAAGTAAAGCCGGAATACGTGGCATTTACCTTTGATATGACAAGAGATACTTTCCGCCGCACCCAGCTTGGCGCTGATTTTTACAAAGCCAATCGCAAGGAGACTGCCCAGCCATTAAAAGAACAGTTTATCCAGATGGAAGAGCTTCTGAAGGCAATCGGCTGTCCGGTATTTATGAGTCAGGACTATGAGGCTGACGATTATGCGGCATCTCTTGTGGAGAAATTCCAGGGCCCGGATCTGCAGACTTATGTGCTTACCAAGGATCACGATTATTTTCAGCTGGTAAGCGAATATACCCGCATGTGGCGTGTTGTTACGAAGGATAAGCTGGAGAACTTGAAGGATGCATATGGCCTGTTTGGAAAAGAGGTTTACGAGGAACTCCCTTCTAATGTATTTGAATATACACCGGAAATTGTCTGTTCTGAGGAAGGGGTATATCCGGAACAGATTCCTGTGCTTCTGGCGATCACCGGAGATCCAGGCGATGGAATTCCAGGCTGTAAAGGAGTTTCCTCGGCAGCAGCGCCGCTTGTAGCAGAATATAAAACCCTGGATGCGATCTATGAAGCAATTGAGGACTGCCAAGGCGTGGCAAAGAAAGAAAAGGAATTGAATACTTTCTGGAAAGAAAACCTTGGAATAGGAAGAAGCCCTCTGAAAGCACTGAAAACAAATAAAGAGATGGTATACTTAAGCGAACAGCTGGCAACTATGAAACGTGACATTGAGATAAAAGAAAGCCTGGAAGATATGCGGCTTCATATTAATGCAGAAGAACTGATCAGACAGCTGAAGCGCTACGAAATGAACAGTATTTTGACAGAATATGAAAAAATACAAAAATAGTCGAAATATAAAGAAAACAATTAATTGTCAGAAAAAAGAGAAAATATCAGAAAAATACAAACGGGGGGTGGTAATGTGTGTTTATTTACACAAAAAATACATAATTTTTTCACAAAACACTTGCCTAAAACGGAGTAATACGCTATAATTTCCCCATACTACTTATTGATCAATTTCAATAAATTTAATTCATGGAGGAAAATGTATGAAGAAAGATTTGAAAACACTCAATAAGTCTGTTGCCATTGCAATTGCAGCGGCAATGACCGCAACTTCCGCACCGACACCGCTTCTGGCGTCAGATTTTACAGATGGAGGAGATTTCGTATCTGAGTCTCCGGCAGCGGAAGCGGACACCACAGAGGAAGCTGCTGTAGAGGCAGATGGCTTCGGAGATGAAGCCGCAGTGTCAGCTGTTACAGAGGATGGCTTCGGTGACAGTGAGGCAGTTGCAGACGCAGAAGAGAGCGGAAGCACCGATGAGGTTGCTGCTTTTGATGCAGAGGCACCTGGCAAGATCGGACATGTTGCATTTGATGAGGAGGATAAGAATGTTCTTACCTGGTATGCAGACCAGAAGGCAGATGAATACCAGATCCGTGTAACAGACGGAGAGTACACTTACCGCTACAATTATGATGCAAGCGAGCCAGAGACCGGTTATCCGTCAACAGTCAACTTGAGCTATAGTCTTACAAGTCTTACCATGCGGCCGTTCAAGGTTGACGCAGAAGGAAACCTTGTATACAAACCAGATGGTAAAGACGGATATATTGCAGGTCTTGAGAATGGCAAGACATACAAAGTTTCCGTTCGCGCCGTAAACCGTAACAGCGCAGATGGAACTGTTGCATATGGTGAATGGTCTGACGCTGTAGATTATACCTACGCAAAGAAGGTCGCTGAGCCGAAGAGTGTGACAATTTATGCAGCTGAAAGAAAGAATCAGATTCAGGTATCCGGCGAGAACCAGAACCTCGAGGTTTCCATTAAGGATGAAGCTGGAAATGAATATTATTCTTATGCATATGGAGCAAAGGAACCCTCCTATGTAACTACTTCAGGTAACTGGCTCAATTTCTATGAGAATTACGGTTATCTGCTTAAAAAGAACGACACCACAGGTCTTTATGAAGTCGCTTCTGATGCAGACGGAAAATATATCGGTGCTTTCCAGAAAGGCAAGAAATATACCGTTAAAGTCCGTGCATATACAGGCTCCGGCGACGAGAAGAAGGTAGGCGACTGGTCCAATGAGCTGGTTGTAGAAGCAGACGACAGCGGCAGTCTTGTACCAGAGAAGACCGGTAATTTCAAATACAACGATGAATATGAATATGTAAGCTGGAACCGTATCCAGAATACATATGTATCCCAGTACGAAGTTGAAGTAGATGGAAAAGTTGCCTTTACAACAGATTCCAATTATTCCTATCCAAACTTCTATTTAGGAAGAACCTACGGAGAGTTCAAATTTGAAAGAGGTAAAACCTATACCATCCGTGTCCGCGGAATTAATTACAGATATGAGAATGGTGCAAACAAGAAGCAGGAAGGTGAATGGTCTGACGCTTATACAGTAACTTATAAAGCTGTAGATACAAGCCTGAAGAAAATCTCCGGTGTAACAGCTTCTTCTTATGTTCTCAGCTGGAATCCGGATAAGAATGCAGACAGCTATGAGATTAAGATCACAGACGAAGCTGGACGTGAGTACTTTGAGTCGCTGGCATCCGATCGGAAGAGTGGCAGGTATACCAGAGTAAGCGGCACCAGATATTCCTTTGATGAGTCTGATTATAGAACTTATACAAGCGTAGACGGAGTTCTGGAACCTGTTATTTACCCGGCTACCGGTCAGCCTGTTTATGCATTTGAAGACGGAAAGACCTATAATCTTTCTGTTCGTGCCGTTAAGATCGGAGAGGATGGTAAGGAAGTATACGGAGACTGGTCCAATGCATTTGCATACAAAGTAACCGCTTCAGATGCAGGTACCAGTGAGAAGCCTGCAGCTGTTTCCGGTGTAAATGTAAACACAGAGGATAGTGAGCCAACCTTGCGTTGGAACGCACTTGACAATGTAAACCGCTATGAAATCCTTGTAAAAGATTCTGCCGGCCGTGAATACGTGAGCTCAGCTTCTCTGAAGGATGACGGAACTGTTGATAAGACCTACTACAGCGTCGGACGCGGTAATTTCCCAAGTGTTTCCCTGTCAGAGCTTAAAGATGAAGATTTGTATACATATACAACAGATCCTAAGGTTTCATTTGACCGTGTAAGAGATGAGAAGGGCGATCCGATCAAGGCAATGGCTCCTGGAGAATCCTATACCTTCCAGGTACGTGCAGTACGCACTTATACCGTTGATACAGACGGAAAGAAAGTCACAAAGACCGTAGAAGGCGACTGGTCAGCACCGTCCGCTGCATTTACAGTAGATGCTCTTCAGCCGATCACAGATCTTCAGTATGTAAAAGCTGACGATGAGTACTATTATTTCACATACAGTGCAAAGGTTGATTTAAACAGCGTATGGTATCAGATCGCAACAGGCACAGAATTTACTACTGCAACTATGGCAAGTGACTGGAGCAGCTTCTATTATGATGGCTCAGCTGGTTCTGCGAAACTGAAGATCAGTAAAAACAACAGTAATCTGGAAGCAGGAAAAACCTATTATGTTCGTGCAGTGAGCAGTGCAGACAGACCGGAAGAGGAAGAGGTTGCAAAACTGAAACCTGCAGCAGTCTCCTTCACTACAGATGCAGAAAAGGCACCTAAGAATGTGACTGGCTTAGAGATGTATAAAGAATCTGAAAACAGCTTCGAATTCCGTTTTGATGCTGTTCTGGAAGATGGCGACTCTTATGAGCTCCAGTACACTGATAAGGCACAGCCTTCCGAAGAGGACTGGGTAACAGCTTCTTCCAGTGGTTACTATGATGAAGATGAAGATGAGTACTATGAGGATGATGATGCACTTACATTGAGAAAATCCTTATTAAAAGAAGGAGCAACCTATGTAAGAGTTGTCGCTTATGTAAAAGACAAGAGCGGAAACAAGAAATACGGTACTCCTTCCAATGTAGTAGCTGTCAATGTCTCCAAAGCCACTTCAGCGATCAGCAACCTGAAGCTGGTTGAGAAAACACCGGATGGTTATGTATTCTCCTATGACGGAACTGTAAGAAAAGAAGAAGATGTAGAATTCTGGTATTCCGAATCACCTGAATTTGTAAATGATTACAAGGTTACAGATTGTATTTCTGGTGAGAATAATAAGGCAACACTTTACTTTGAATCACTTACACCAGGCAAGACCTATTATGTGCGTGCCCGTGTAAAAAATGATAAGGCAGCTACACTTGCACAGAAATACAGTGCATACACAAATACAGCATCATTTAACGCTGGTATGCCGAATATATCTGTAACAAATGTTATCACAGCTAAGACCGTTACCTTAAAGATGAGCGCTGAAAGCGGATCAGAAAGCTGGCTTACCGGCTATCAGATCCAGAGAAAGAATGGCAAGAAATATAAAACAATTGCCAAAACTACAGACAGCGTTTATAAGAACACCAAACTGAAAGCAGATACTACCTATACTTACAGAGTAAGACCATATTATTATGATTCCGAAACAGGCAAGACCACTTATGGAGCATGGGCTTATAATAAGGTTACTACCTGGGGCGGTGCGCTGAAGCTGAAAGCAACACCTAAGAGCACAACTTCTGTAAAACTGTCCTGGACCAAGATCAAAGGTGCTAAGGGATATGAGATTTACAGATGTGAAGGATCTTCTATTGGAGATACTGTAGCAGCTGGCATGACCAACAATTTTGCTAAGTATAAACTGATCAAGACTACAAGTGCAAAGGCTTCCAGTTATACAGACAAGAAGCTTCAGAGCGGTATGGATTATTACTATCTTGTAAGAGCATACAAGACTGTAGGAAACAGCAAGTATTACATTGATGAAGGTGTATATGCAAATCTTAGCTTCGAGATGACTACCGTTAACAGAATTTCTTATGCAAACGGTAAGATGAAGTTAAGCTGGCAGCCGGTATATGCAGGAAAGGGTTATCTGGTTGAGAAGAGAAATGAAGAGACTGGTGCATGGGAAACCTATAAGACACTGAAAGCTTCCACATCTTCCATTACATTCCCGGCAGCAGATACGGAAACAACCTATCGTGTACGTGCATACAGAGGACAGGAATACAGCAATGAAATCAGAGCAACAGTTAATCCTGTTTTAGCAACTCCTGGCAATGTAAAAGCTGTTGCAAACAAAGCAGATGGAAGTATTACTGTAACATGGAATCCGGTAGCAGGTGCTGATTACTATCGTGTATACAGAACCACCTCTTCCTGGAACAGATATAACAAAGACAGCAATTCTTACAGCTATAGTTACGGTTCCAGTGCAACTGTCCCGAATTATGTTGCTGATTCCACAACAGTCAGCGGATACAAATTCGTTAGTGAACTGAAGGAAACGACTATTACAGATCGCGAGATCAAGTACACCTATAATGGTGCAACAAGCACAGAGTACAAAGGACCGAAAGCAGGAGTAAAATATTACTATTATGTAATTGCTTACAAGAATGGTAAGTCCTATGAGTACAAAGATTCTGCTGATGAAACATATACAAGTGGTGCAAGCAAATCTGCAAGTGCTATAGTTTCCACAGCAAAGATCGCGAAGCCAACCAGTCCAAAAGCGAAAGCAACAAAGGGCAAGATTACTGTCAGCTGGAAGAAAGTAACAGGAGCTACCGGATATCAGGTATACCGTTCCACTAAGAAAGGTTCCGGATACAAACTGGTAGGAACTATTACAAAAGGCTCCAAAGTGAAATATGTTGACAAGAGCTCCAAGAAAGCTGGAACCAAGTATTATTACAAAGTACGCGCCGTTGGAAACAACGAAGCAGGTGTTCCAATCTATTCTTCTTACAGCACACCAAAATATGCGAAAGCAAAATAAATAAAGTGTAATAAAATCCCCCTCCTGTTAGACAGGAGGGGGATTTTCGATTACCCAGATGTAAAAACTTATGCAACTATTTGAATGCAGATATAAGAAAAGAAGACCCGTATCACAGGCCTTCTTTAATAAGCTTACCATCTTTTAAATGCAGAATTCGCTGATTGCTGCTCCCTCTGAACTGAAGGGAGAGGTTTTTCAATTCCTGAATAAACTCTCCGTCTACCAGAACGTCGATGCAGGAAAGCATCCGGTCTGTAAAAGGAGTGTAGATCTTACCTCCGGGAACCATATCTTTGTCAAAAAGATATCCACTGTAACACCAGATGGATTTATCCGGAAAGGTACGCCTGATCTCTTCCAGAAGCTCTGCCAGAACAGGCTGATTCTCTGGCTCGAATGGCTCGCCGCCGAGTAGGGAGAAGCCCTCTATATAAGACGGAGCAAGCAGCTCCAGGAGCTTATCCTGAGTCTCCCGGGTAAATGGCTTACCGTAGTTAAAATCCCACGTAGGTGCGTTAAAACAGCCCTTACAGTGGTGCCTGCAGCCAGATACGAACAGGCTTACACGCACGCCTGTGCCGTCTGCAATATCGTATGATTTGATGTTTCCATAATTCATAATTGAGTTCCTCCAATCAGATAAAATCTCCCACAAATTGTGACGCACATCTTGCAGAAGGTCTTTTTCAAACACACTCCGGAAACACTGTAAAAGAAATCCGGACAGGGATCAAAATTGTGAAAATTAGAAAGCTGTCCGGATTTTTTTATAAAGGCAATGTAAAAAAATTATAATACAATGCCGGATTTATTATAGATGTAATACACGATCCTTAATCTCCTGGGTACGTCCCTGGTTCCAGAACTGGGTACCGATGTATCCGCAGGTTCTTCTGGCAACGCTCATCTTGTCCTGATTGCGGTTACCGCAGTTCGGGCATTCCCAGATCAGCTTGCCGTTCTCGTCTTCTTTGATCTGGATCTCTCCGTCATATCCGCAGACATCACAGAAATCACTCTTGGTATTCAGCTCTGCATACATGATGTTATCATAGATAAACTTCATAACAGAGAGAACTGCCGGAATATTCTGCTTCATATTCGGAACTTCCACGTAGCTGATGGCTCCTCCTGGAGAAAGCTTCTGGAATTCAGACTCGAATTTCAGCTTGGAGAATGCGTCGATCTCCTCAGTAACGTGAACGTGATAGCTGTTTGTAATATAATTCTTATCCGTAACTCCTGGAATGATGCCAAAACGCTTCTGGAGACATTTGGAAAACTTGTATGTGGTGGATTCCATCGGAGTGCCATATACAGAGTAGCTGATGTTCTCAGCTGCCTTCCACTGGGCACATTTGTCATTAAGGCGCTGCATAACCTTCAGCGCAAACGGACGAACCTCAGGGTCTGTATGAGGCTTTCCGTACATTCTCATGCACATCTCATGGAGACCTGCATATCCAAGTGAGATCGTAGAATAGCCGTCATAAAGAAGCTTGTCAATGGTCTCACCCTTCTTAAGCCGTGCAAGAGCACCATACTGCCACAGGATCGGGGCAACATCGGAAACTGTGCCAAGAAGACGCTCATGTCTGCAGCGGAGTGCTCTGTGGCAAAGCTCCAGGCGCTCCTCCAGAATCTCCCAGAACTTATCAAAATCGCCGTCTGAGGAGCAGGCTACATCTACAAGGTTAATGGTAACAACACCCTGGTTAAAACGACCGTAGAACTTGTAGGAACCGTCCGGGTTCTTCTGTTTCTCCTCAACGGTAAGGAAGGAACGGCATCCCATGCAGGTGTAAACATTGCCGTTTTTTAACTGGCGCATGATCTTGGCTGAGATGTAATCCGGAACCATACGCTTGGCAGTACATTTCGCTGCAAGCTCTGTGAGGTACCAATATTTGGAATCCTCGTGGATGTTATCCTCATCCAGCACATAGATCAGCTTCGGGAATGCAGGTGTGATCCACGCACCGCGCTCGTTCTTAACACCCTGCATACGCTGCTTCATAACTTCCTCGATGATCAGTGCAAGGTCATCACGGGTGCGTCCCTCCGGAACTTCATCAAGATACATGAAAATCGTTACAAATGGTGCCTGTCCGTTACAGGTCATAAGAGTGATCAGCTGGTACTGGATCGTCTGGATACCACTCTGGATCTCATCCTTCAGTCTGCGTTCCGATACCTTCTGGATGATCTCATCATCAAGAGGCTCACCGCAAGCCTTACGTTCCTCGATTACCTTGTTACGGATCTTCTGGCGGCTGATGTCTACAAAAGGAGCCAGATGGGCGAGAGAGAAGGACTGTCCGCCGTACTGATTGCTGGCTACCTGTGCGACGATCTGTGTGGTAACGTTACATGCGGTAAAGAAGCTGTGAGGCTTCTCAATCAGTGTCTGGCTGATAACCGTGCCGTTCTGGAGCATATCCTGCAGATTGATCAGGTCACAGTTATGCTCACGCTGTGCGTAGTAATCGGAATCATGGAAATGAATGATTCCCTCGTCGTGAGCCTTTACGATCTCCTCAGGAAGAAGAACACGCATGGTCAGGTCCTTGCTGACCTCGCCTGCCATGTAATCACGCTGGGTAGAGTTAATAGTAGGGTTCTTATTGGAGTTCTCCTGCTTGGCATTCTCATTAATCTGGTCAAGAAGAGCAAGGATGCTGTCGTCTGTGGTATTGGACTTGCGGGTAAGCTCTCTCTTGTAGCGATAGCGCACATACTTCTGTGCAACCTCATAACCGCGCATCTCCATAATGCCGGTCTCTACCATATCCTGAATATCTTCCACATTGACAGCGTGGGAGGATTCAAGGGCACGGGTGGCAATCATATCAGCAAGCGCTGTGATCTGGTAATGACTCAGCCTGTGAAGCTTGGAAACCTCCTCATTCGCTTTTTCAACGGCATTGATGATCTTCGCCTTATCAAAAATAACTTCCACGCCATTTCGTTTAATGACGTTTGCATTGACCTCAGTACTCATTCTTTCAAATCCCTCCATATATTGTGTTTAAATCTTTAATTACATACTAGATGTTGTGCACTATCAATATTACAGTATTCTACAGAAAAGTCAAGGTCAAAACCATTGATTTTAAAAATCTGTGAAATGTGCTGAATTTTCGTCAGCAGGACAGAAGAATCATTCGGTGATCTCCGGTATAGAGTTCCTGAAATGTGCGGAATCATCGGGGTTATTCCGTATGTGAAATTTTACCGTACACAATAAAACAGTTACTGGATGACCAGTAACATGCTTTGTATGATTTCGCGCCGCAGCTGTGAACAATGTTCACAAAAACACCTGGCGGAATACTGCCTTCTGAATAGTTATGGGGCATGAACAAAGGGCTGCCCTGGGCAACCCTTTCTCGCGTCCGCATCTTCCTCTATTATACTTGGAAAAAAATAAAAATCAACCCTTGACACCACCAGAAGTGAGTCCTCCAACCAGATTTTTTTCGATTCCGACGAACAGAATCACAACTGGAACAATTGCATAGAGGGAAGCAGCAAACAGATACTGCCACTCGATCATATTGTAACCGTTGAAAATATTGATACCAACGGTGAGAGGCTTGAAGGTATCAGTGGAGATCAGTGTCAGTGCCACTGTATATTCGTTCCAGGCGTTGATAAATACGAAAATAAGCGCTGTAACGATACCAGGTGCAGCAACAGGCAGAAGGATCCTTAAAAGGGCATGTACGCGGTTACAGCCGTCAATAGTGGCAGCCTGCTCCATCTCAGGGGAGATGCTCAGGAAAGTACCGCGGAGCAGCCAGATAGCAAATGCCTGGTTAAATGCTGCGTTGATAAAGATCAGGCCGATAATGCTGTTGGTAAGATGGAACGCCATCATAACCTTGTAGATACCGATGAGAAGTACAACCGGTGCGAACATCTGGGAGACAATAACAAATCCCAGAAAAGCAGTCTGGCCTTTGAATTTCATTCTGGACAGGGCATAAGCAGCTGGGATACCGCAGACCATAGCCAGAAGAGTGGAGCCTCCTGCGATCACAATGGAGTTCATCATGTAATTGCTCATGGGAGCCAGCTTCCATACATCTGTGAAGTTGGACCAGATGGCCTCAACAGGGAAAATAGTTCCATTCATGGAAAAGATTTCCGCGCGGCTTTTAAGAGCAGTACATACAGTTACAAAATATGGGTATAAAGTTATCAGACAGATGGCGATGATCACTACATAGAGCAATACACGCAAAACTGTGTTTCTGGTATTTTTTTTCTTAACTGAAGCATTGGTGTTTGCCATATTATTCGTCTCCTTTCTTCAGTACGGAAACCATGTACAGGCTGGCGCAGAAAAGAAGAATCAGGAAGCCGATAACAGATACGGCTGCTGCCTGTCCCTGTTTGCCGTTGTAGAAGGCCAGTTTGTACAGATAGGTAACCAGGGTGTCGGTACGGTTGGCAGGGTCACCCTTGGTGATGGTCCATATGATCGGAAAAGAGTTAAATACGTAGATAATGTTCAGGATGGTACTGATGGTAAGATTCGGACGTACCAGCGGGATGGTGATCTGGAACATTTTCTGCCAGTAGCTGGCTCCGTCTACGGCTGCTGCCTCATAGTAGCTGGCATCAATACTCTGCAGACCGGAAAGTACGGTAAAGGTTACAAATGGAATGGTAACAAAAATACCGCAGGCAATTTCCCAGGCGAAATAAGCACCGGCAGTAGGAGTCCAGTTCACAGCGTGGTCAATAATGCCAAGCTTCATCAACAGTGTATTTAAGGTACCGTAATCTGTGTCGATGATGAATTTCCAGATACTTGCCTGAACGATCAGGGTTGTGGCCCATGGGAAAACAACAACGGCACGTGCAAGCTTACGGCCTTTAAATTCATTGTTGAGGAGAATCGCAAGGATAAATCCAAGGAGTGTGGAGATGCCGACTACGGCAACGGTCCACACAAGGGTGTTTTTCAGCACCATGGCAAAAACAGGGCTGTTTGTTACCTTGCGGAAATTTTCCAATCCGGCGAAGCCTTTGATCAGACCAGCTTTGCTGACGTCGCTTAAGGCCATACGGAATACAAAGATAATAGGAACCAGGATGAAAATTGCCATGAGAAGGACACTTGGCAGGATCCATACATATGGTTCCACTTTTTTGAATTTTTTCTTCACAGGGATACCTCTCTTTTTATAAAAATAGCGTTGACGCTGCGCAGACAAGCACAGAAAACGGCGTTTGTTACGCAGAAAAACAGAACCTTCTTGTGACAAATACAAGAAGCAGCGTTTGCTTCGCAAAAAGGTGGAACCTTCTTGTGCCTGGCACAAGAAGTAGCGTTTGCTTCGCAAACTTAAAAATGGACCGGACCCGTAAGTCCGGCCCATTATCTTCCTCGTAATGGGAAAAACAGTGGATTAAGATCAGCCAGCGATTTCTGCCTGAAGGTCATCCAGTAATTCCTGAACGTCGCCGCCAAGAAGAGCATTCTGCTCTACGTTGATAACGCCCTGTTTTACATCTGCCCATTCTGCTTTCGCTGTTGGATAGAATTTACAGCTGTCTAAGATATCAATCCAGCTTGCCATATCTTCGTTAGCTGCTGCGAGAGCCTCGCCGCCGGACTTGGTTGCCGGAAGGAATCCCTCCATGTCAACCCACTCTGTATAACGGGCATCATCATAGAAATAATCAAAGAATGTGGAGATAGCAGCTTTCTCATCATCTGAGTAGTCGTTATCGAAGCACATGAAGCGGTCCATAACACCTGCAGATACAGACTCGCCTGTATTGGAAGGAATGGAAGCAACGCCGTAGTTTACTTCATTTCCGCCTGTAGCAATGTAGGTAGGTAAGCTGTTCGGTGCGATGAGCATAGCAACCTTACCTGCGCCGAACATATCCTGCAGATCGTAACGGGTATCGTTAGCAGGATCGGTGTTTGTGTAACCGGAATTTACAAGATCGATTGCGTACTGGATTGCTTCAACGTTCTGCTCACTGTTCAGTGTCCAGTTACCTTCATCGTCAACAAATCCGCCGCCGTTGTTCCAGGTGTAGTATGCGAATGCTGCCTGACCTTCGTCAGTAGTCATATCGATACCCCATGGATAAATGCTGTCATCATAAGCTTTAAGGGCTTCACAAGCAGCTTTCAGCTCATCCCATGTAGTAGGAACTTCTACGCCTGCTGCATCAAGGATGTCTTTGTTATAGTACATAGCACGTGCAGATGCAAGATCCGGGATAGCCCATACAGTTCCGTCTACTTCAGACTGTGCAAGGAATGCATCGTACATCTTGCTGTAGGTCTCTTCAGAAACAACGTCCTGGATCGGAAGAAGGAGATCATCTGCCTGATAATCTGCGAATACGTCGATATTCAGGACATCAGGAGCTTCGCCATTGGCGATACGGGTATTTACTACGGTGTAGATATCGTTCCAGGAAACAACCTCTACGTTCAGGTTAATGTCCGGGTTTGCTTCATTAAATTCTGTCACGAAGTTCGCCCACCAGTCAGCAGTCTGCTGGCCATACTGTGCAGCAATGACGTTTATGTCTACTTTGTCTGCGGCGGATGCGGTGACCGGAGCCATGGAGAGAGCCATTGATAAAGCTGCGCCTGTTGCTAAAACCTGTTTCATTTTCATAAGTATTACCTCCCTTTAGATACGAGTTGAGGCATTCCATAGATACATCCTTGTACCAAATGGAGTGCCTCTCTGTAGAAAATAGCATACAACAAAAATAGTCAGATGTCAACAGGAATTGGTGAAAAAAACAATGAAAAATATCAAAAACAAAGAAAAACACAACGAAATACACAAAAGAAAAAACAAAAAACCACAAAAGCCATGGAAAAAATGTAGAGAGTAGAATAAAATAACAGATAATTTATAAAAAATTATACAAAAAACGAGAAGTATGGTACGAAATCATACAAATCAGGATTTCTTTGCTCACGAAGAAATTACGATAACCAGGATTTGGTTAAAATGTGGTTTGACATTTCAGGGGCGGATATTATACAATCATATTTAATCGAAAAAAATTCAGGAAAGGAGTATGCGGCAGTCAAAAAGAACTGAGAGGGTAAGCCCTGATGGCATGCACTGCTGCAGAATATAAAATGGAAGAATTATACGCTGCAATTGAGAAAAAAATCAAAGCTTCCGGTTATCCGCGTGAGATTTCCGGTGCAGATGTGTATGATGATATCTGCGACCAGATCGAGGGAAAAGAGAACGGAAGCTATATTCTTCTGTCCAAGTTTGAGGATGATGTAATCTTTGAGTATCATATCACGGTAATGGATGATGATTTTAATCTCGGGGTTCTTACCATGCGTACGCTGAGGGAGTATTTGAGACCGATTTTGATGAATAAAAGAACTATTCAGACACGCTCTGGCAGAAGAGTTTGCCATACGAAATATCCTGTAAGGTAAGAAATCAGGAAGAGTCTGGATTAAGAAATACCAAAATACAATATTAAGAAATACATAGAAAGCGTGCATAAAATGAAAGTATTGGAAATTATTTTGCCCGTACTGGTGATGATCCTTCTGGGCATGGCCTGCAAGCGGCTGAAACTGCTGGATCAGAATGGAATTAACAATATGAAGCTTCTGGTGACCCAGATCATGCTTCCTGTGGCAATTTTCCATGCCCTTGCTACGGCAGAATATAATAAAGAAACCGGAATTCTGGTTGGAATCATGTTTGTAATGCTGGTTGTTTCCTTTAGCATCGGTTTTTTACTCCGTCCGCTTATGCCGGCAGAGTGTTACCGGAAATATCTGCCCTTTATGGTCAGTGTATACGAAGGCGGTTCCATGGCCTATCCTTTATATACCAGCCTTTGCGGAGCGGAGAACCTTTCCCAGATCGCAGTGCTGGATATTGCAGGCCTTTTGTTTGGCTTCAGCGTCTATATGGGAATGCTCGGACAGGTGGAAAACGGGGAAAAGATCGATCCGGGAAAACTGTTTTCCAGTGCAATACGCACACCGGCGTTTATTGCAAGTGTGCTGGGAATTATTGCCGGACTTACCGGTGTGGTGCAGAAGCTTCTTGCCGGACCGTTTGCAGGTACCTATACAAGTGTGGAGAACATTCTCACCACTTCCATAACCTCAGTTATTCTGCTGGTGGTAGGATTCAGCATTGAATTTGATAAGAAACTTCTTTCCCCATGTATCAGGACCATTGTACTTCGTGTTCTTCTTCAGGCAGTCATGATCGGGGGAGTGCTGCTGGCAATACATTACATAGTAGGGGATCATCTTCTTTTGAACCTTGCAGTGATCAGCTACATGTCCGCTCCAGCCACATTCAGTATGCAGACCTTCCTGAAGAGTGAGGATGGAAGCGCTTATGTTTCCACCACCAATTCTCTGTATTGCCTGGTATCCATACTGGTGTATGTGGTCATGGCATTTGTAGTTTATTGATGCAGAAAAAGAAAGCTTCAGACAGTATCATTTCTGATATTGTTCTGCAGCTTTCTTTTTTTGTTGGATTCGGGGAAAATATACCGCAAAGTGGGGCGTGCAGATTGCGGGAATGATTTTTCAGATACGCTCCAGAGTGTGTCTGCATGAAACCTCTCTGCTTTGCCTATGGATGAGAAACGGCTGTTTTCTGTATGCGCAGCATAATTTTAGCAGTAAAAACACCATTCTCATAAGTGAAGCTGCTGTCTCCTCCATTCTTTTCTGCAATGTGGCGGACAGACTGGATTCCCACTCCGTTTCCGGTACGCTTGGATGACTGGAAAATATGATTTTTCTCCTGTATTTTCCCTTCAAAGGTATTTTCCACCTGGATCAGGAGAAGGTGCTTATGATGAAGGTAAACCTCTGCATGGATTCTCCTGTTGGAAGACTTTGCTTTCAGGCTGGCTTCCAGAGCATTTTCCAGAAGGTTGGAGAGAACCAGGCACATATCAATCTGGTCTATGGAAATGTGGCTGGCAGATCTGCCTTTGCCTGGAAAGGAATGTTCTCTCGTTTTGCCAGAGCGGCATAATGGCTGATCACGCTGTCAGCCGCCTGGTTTTCACAAAAATGCAGGTTGTAGTCTGGGATTTTACTGTTTGCATTGGAAAGATATTCTTTTATTTTTTCCAGATCTCCCTTTTCAGCCAGGGAAGAAAGCTGCAAAAAGTGATGGCGGATATCGTGTCGTGCCTGCCTTGCCTCCTCTATGGCAGAGCAAAGGTTCTCATATCGTGCCTGCTGAAGGGAGAGAAAATGATTTTCCTGCTGAAGCCTTGCATTTTTATTCAGGCTGTTGGCCATCATAAGAAACATTGTGTAAAACAGCATGAGAATTACAAGAAGCATCAGGCTGATCACAATGTAGCCCTGCAAAATACGTCCAGTATACAGAGTTCCCTCATATTTGGGAATCATAAAGAGATTCAGACCTATAAAAATCAGTGGCAGTATCCAGAAAACATACCAGGTCTGGGCTAAATTTTCGTCATCGATCATAGTGCGGGCTGCATGGGAGGCCGGGTACCAGGCGGCAGCAACGAACAGCAGACATATTACATTGTAAAAAATACCGGCACTGGTGTGAAACCAGATCTCTGTTTCCGGAAGTCCAAGTCTTTCTGCCACAATGGCATTCACTGCTCTGGAAAGGCTGTTTACACAGGCAAAGACCGCACATACTGCCAAAAAAATGCTACCGGATTTCCAGATAGAGATAGTCAGGCTTTTGTGATAGATCAGCATCAGTACCAGCAGAGTGGGAAAAAGCACTGAGCTGGTAGGGATGTTAAGAAAGTAACAAAATCCTCCTTCCAGGAGACAGATTCCTGCCAGAAGAGGTGCAAGCCATGCAGCCAGTCTGCCGGGCGGTTGTTTCAGATATGTCTGTACCGGCAGATAAGCAAGGAACAGACCAGAAATCATTACCGTAAGCTCCAGAACAGGTCTTAATATAGTATTCATATTCAATGTCCCCTTTGAAACAGAAAATCCATAAAAGTCTGTCTTGCATTTTTGACCAGCTTCCGGCTGACGGAAATCCGGGTTTCATCGTCCAGGATAAACAGGGCTCCATCAAAATCAACAGCATGCTCCAGATTGATCACAACGCCTCTGCTGCAAAGATAAAATCTTGGATCCATTTTCAGGGATGCAGTAAAGGCTTCGAAGGACTGGCGGGTGATCAGTTCTTTGCCGCCAGTGGTGTGAATATGGATCATATGGGAAAAATGTTCTGCGTATATAATATGTCGAAACGGAACCTGCACATTGCTTCCGTTTACTTTTATATCTATGTATTTTCCGGAATCCGGGATCCTGGAAAGAACCTCATCGATCAGGTCTGAAATTTCATTTTCGGGATATGGCTTCACAAGGTAGTGCATGGCACGGACCTTGAACCCATCCAGAGCATGATCCGTAGAAGTGGTAGTAAAAATTAAAAGTGCATCCGAGTCAAATGTCCGAAGCTCTCTGGCAGTCTCGATCCCATTTGCACCACTCATGTAGATGTCCAGAAAAACGACGGTGAAAGGACGTTCCTTTGCCGCAATAAGAAAATCTTCTCCATTTTCAAATTCAAATAAATTTACGTGAATCCCACGTCTGGAAAGCTGTTTCGTCAGTACGTCTGCGAGCTTGTCACGCTCTTCTTTAATGTCATCAACAATTGCAATTCTCATAATGGTTTCCTTTGTTTTGTGATAGGTTTATTATAATACCATTCGCGCCATTTTCCAACACTTCGTGACAGAATTATTGAAATATGATGTGGTTTAATTATAATAAACCTATGACTATTAAATCTGGTACCATTTAATTTCGTTTGCATCCATATGAAGCGGGAAGCTGCTGCCATCTCCTTTATAGACGACTGTATCCTGTGACTCGTAAGTATTGTTTACGACACAGTACTTGCCATTCTTTACATAAGCGTGGACCTCTACATTATAATTGGTGGAATACCATCGGTTCAGTTCGTCCTCGGCAGATGCAGACCAGAGAACCGCACGGTAGAGCACACGGCTGTTTCTGAAGCTGTATGGAAGTCCGCTGATGTAAACACCGCGGCCTTTTCCAAAGGTTTTTACTGCCATCTGTACCTCATGGTCATTCTGGATCAGGATCCGGGTTTCCGGAAGTGCAAAAATATTCTTTTTGCCCTCACCGAAGTCCACATCACCTTCTGCATCAGCCAGAATAAAGTGGTCTCTGTGTTCTTCCCAGTTGTATTTATCGGTATTTAAATTGAAGCCTCTTTCTTCTTCCACACCCAGTACATCATCCAGCTGGAAGAATTTTCCCTGCCACTGATGGGCTGCAGGCTCGCCAACTCCGATGAAACCACCGCCATTGTAAACGAACTCCTTTACAGCAGTAATAATGGTTTCATTTACCCAGTACTCGCCGCCGCTTTGCGCAGTATCCGCATCCCCTACATTGATCACAACATCAAATTTTTTCAGCAGATCCTTATCTGCCAGAATATCATCAAAACTGATAAAGGATACATCAAAGGGTGCACCGCTTAATGCCTCAATAATGCCAAAATAAGAGTAATTCTGTTTGTAATAGATTGCGTGATGTACCATATGATTGCCCCAGGAGCGCATGCGGCCCCAGCAGTTTAACACAGCAACACGTTTCACGCAGTATGGAGTCACACCCTGGATATTATCATAAAGGGTGCGGAATTCCTGGCAGACCTCTTTAATGTACTGGACAAAATCCGGGAACTGAAGAGCCAGCTTCAGATATCCGCCATAACCAATTCTCTGGATGGGGCTTCTGAGAATGGCACGCCTTGCAGTTACCCAGTTTACCTTCGCCTCTTTCACCGGGTCTCCACCTTCGTGGAAGGTGTCCGGGAAAAAGTATGGAAGAAATCGTCCTTCCGTGTATTTTACATTTTTAATATCGCTGAACAGACGCAGGGTTGCACCATTTCCTACACTTCCAACCACAGCATCAAGACCGATGGAAGCAAACTCATCCATAAATGGCTCCATGCCGATCCAGTGGTCACCCATGAACATCATGGCTTCTTTGCCATATTCATGGACAATGTCTACCATTTCCTTTGCAAGCTTCGCGACCTCGCGGCGCTGGAATGCCTGGAAGTCCTTGAATTCCTTAGATGGAATGCGATAGGTATTGTTCATGTAGCCCTGGTCGATAATGTATTCCGGGCGGAAGGGATAGCCAACCTCTTTTTCAAACTGCTCCAGCACATATGGACTGACAGATGCGGAATAACCGAACCAGTCCACATATTTCTCCCTTGCCAGCTCATCAAAGATCAGGGTGAACTGATGGAAAAAGGTGGTGAAGCGTACCACATCCACATACTGGTGGGTGTCAAGGAATCTGCGGAGGCGCTCCAGGGAATGAGCTCTTGTTTTTGGCTGGCGCACATCAAAGGTGATCTGCGGCTCTACATCTTTCCAGTCGTTTACCACTGCATTGTACATATGTACCGGATCCCACATAATATAAGCCAGGAAGCTGACGGTATACTCATGGAACGGTTTTACAGGTGTAATTACCACATTTCCGCTCGCTTCTTCATAATGCCACTGACTTGCCGGAACCACTTCTCCTGTGGTACGGTCGATCACTTCCCACCACTTTGTGATATCATCGCGTGTGTTCACCTTCAGCATATCCGGGTACAGGTGGTCCATAAGGTGGATCTCCAGTTTGTCTGATGTTGCGGTGTGGAAAGAACTCATAATGTACATTTGCTGGATCTCATCCGGATTAGCCTTTGCCCAGGCATTGTCCTTTCGGGTGGTGTAGTAGGTAGCGTAGATTTTCGCACCGGTGTCCTTCAGCTCCTGTGGAAATTCGGTTCCATCACAGTCACGGATGGCATCTGCGCCCCACTCATTCATAATATCCAGTGTTTCCTTTACCACATCCAGGTTGGTAGGAATGGTAACTCTGCCTTTTTTCTGTTCCATTTTGCGACCTCGCTTTTCTTTTTTTTATTTACAAGGGTTGTTAACATTGTTTGATAGTTGTTTTTTTCTGTAATATAAGAATACGTTTTTGACAGATGTTTTTCAACAGAGTTGTTGCTAAGGTTTTTAGAAATATTGCTGTATTTTCCGTTCTATGGTACTCTAAGTGTGCGAGTGTTTATTCCCTGTTGTTTGAAAACGCTGTATTCGGAATATCGGGAGCCGACAGCGCAGACAACAAACTATAGTTTATGATACATAAGGAGAATCTATGAGTACACGTTCTTTTTCTTTTTCCAATGATAATCCACTTTCTACAGAAGCAGTTCTGGTGAATGCCTCATCCTCCAGATACGAAGAGGACTGGCCCAGCATTCCTCATACCCATGCTTTTACGGAGCTTTTTTATGTTTCCAGAGGAAACGGCGAATTTCTTATAGAAAATCAGCGCTTTTCCATTGCAAGGGACGATCTGGTCATTATCAATCCACATATCCTGCACACGGAAACTTCCCAGAGCGCTGCGCCCCTTTCTTATTATACTGTAGGAGTGGATGGAATTAGTTTTTCTTTCCGGGATCAGAAGGAATTCCAGATTTTCAACTGCCGGAAGATTAATACAGATCTTTTGTTTTATTTCCACTCCCTTTTTCAGGAATTAGATGAGAAAAAAGAGGGTTATGAAGAGATTTGCAGACATACGCTCTCCATTCTTATTGCCCAGCTTCGCAGGATAACAGATTCCGGCTTCCAGCTGGTGCCTTCTTTTCATCCAAGTAAGGAGTGTGCACAGGTCAAGCGCTATCTGGATTCTAACTATGGGGAAGATATCAATCTGGATCAGCTGGCGGCATTAAGTCATCTGAACAAATATTATCTAAGCCACGAGTTTACACGATATTATGGGATTTCTCCCATTAATTATCTGAACCGGCGCAGGATTGAGGTTTGCAAAAATCTTCTGGAAAATACAGATCATGATATTTCTGACATTGCCCATCTTGCAGGCTTTTCTTCTCAGAGCTATCTGGCGCAGAGTTTTCGGAAATCTTGCGGTATGACTGCTATGGAGTACAGACGAAGCAGGCGTGAATAAACAGAGATATTATTTCGAAGCGTGTGACTAGTAACGTTTTGGCTAAAATGCCAAAAAATAGTTGAAGACACAGGTAAAAACTTGTATAATTGACTATAGTAAAAAGTGAAATCATATTAAAATCATATACAGGAGGAAACTATTATGAAAGAAGCGAATGACAAAAAAGAGAGCATGAAGCCTGTGAGTCAGGCAGTTGTTGAGTTGGATGATGAAGCATTGGATCAGGTCAGCGGAGGCCTGAAGAGGCTGGACAGCGATTGGAAGTCGGAAATAACAGAGATTTGCAAGTTATGCGGCTCCACCAGAAACGTCCGTGGTGGTTTATGCCTGGCATGCAAAAACAAATGTTAACAGCAAAAGAAAGGATAAATTTAAAACGGTATTATGCTTTCACGAGAAAAAACAAAGACAGACGATCAAAGGCAGGATGTAAATGATTATCCGGTGAAAGAACAATATGTTTTAAGCAGATTATTGCCCGAGTATGTATCTTTATACCGGATAGATCTTAATTCCGGCAAATATGAAATACTGAGACTGGATGCGAATACCAATGCCAGGCAGCTGGCGGAGAAAGATCCCCATCCGGCTGAAAATTTTGATGAATATGTGAGAAGATATGCAGACAATTTTATTCTGGATGAAGAGAAAGAAGAGTTTATAGACTGGCATCTTTGCGCAAATATGAAAAGAAGGCTTTTACATGAAGAGAAGTTTACTTACCATTACCACAGTGTTTCAAAGGAAGGGAAAGATAGCTATTATGAAGCCTATGTAGTGAAGGGAAAGACAGATGATGAGACCTTTGATGCTTTTCTTGGATATCGCAATATAGACAATATCCTTTACAAAGAGAAGGAAATCCAGGAGAAACTGCGAAAAGCTCTGGATGAGGCCAGATTGGGAAATGAGATCATTTCCTCCATTGCCAGAACATACCAGTATATTTCCAGAATTGATATCCAGGCAGATTATTTTGAGGAAATTTCCAACAGGGATGTGGAGCATTTGAAATATATTCATTCAGGCATTTTGTCTGAAAGCAATAGAAAAGTTTGCAGTGAACTGGTTGCAGAAGAGTATCAGGATGCTTTTTACAGATTTACAGATATCTCTACACTGCCTGAACGAATGAAAGACGAAGAATCTGTCGTTATGGAATACCGGATGAAGGATGGAAGCTGGCATAGTCTGCGCTTTATTGAAAAGAAAAGGGATGAAAACGGCCGCCTGACCCATGTTCTTTGTGCAATCCGAAGTATCAGTGATGCGAAGAGAAGGGAGCAGACTCTTATATACCAGGCTGCAGAAGCGAAGAAGGATGCGGCGGTTAAAACCAGATTTCTGTCTAATATGAGCCATGATATCCGAACTCCCATGAATGGGATCATAGGTATGATCGAATTGGCAAACCGTTATCCCAATGACCCTGAAATGCAGCAGAAATGCAGGGATAAGATCATGGAATCCTCCAGATATCTGGTTTCTCTTGTAAATGATATACTGGATATGAATAAACTGGAGTCGGGAGATATTGTTGACCAGGAGCTTACTTTTGATCTGACAGAAATCCTGAGCAGGAGCAACACAGAAAAGCAGCTTCAGGCAGCTGAGAAAAATATAGAATACATCGTGGATTGGGAAAGATCAAAGCTAAGTTATATATTATTAACCGGAAATCCTGTTTATCTGGAACGGCTTCTGAATGCGATTTCTGATAATGCGGTGAAATTTACGAAACCAGGCGGAAGGATTCATGTATGGTGTAAGGAGAAATTTGCGGATGAAAAGCAGGTAGTGTATGAATTTGGCTGTGCAGATAATGGTCCTGGTATGAGCCAGGAGTTTGTGGCACATGCGTTTGATCTTTTTACCCAGGAGAAGGAGACCAGCCGGTCGAAATATGAAGGTACCGGACTGGGACTTTCCATTGCAAAGAAGCTGACAGACAGAATGGGCGGCACAATCCGGATCGAAAGTAAAGAGGGAACCGGCACAACTGTGGTCATGACAATTCCGTTCAAAATCGGAGAAGCAGAAAAAGCCCGGAAGCTGGAGGATTTTGTAAAGGATCCGAATACGATTTCCCTTGAAGGTCTGCGTGCACTGGTAGTTGAGGATAATGAACTGAACATGGAAATCGCCAGCTTTATGCTGGAAGATAATGGAATAATTGTGGATTGCGCCAAAGACGGACTGGAGGCAATTGGAAAATTTGAAAAGTCCGAGCCAGGCTATTATGACGTGATTTTAATGGATATCATGATGCCAAACTTAAACGGCTGGGATACTACCCGGAGAATTCGTTCCATGAAAAGATCAGATGCAGAGCGTGTACCGGTTATTGCCATGAGTGCCAATGCATTTGCAGAAGACATTATAAACAGCCGGATATCCGGCATGGATGAGCATCTTACCAAACCCCTTGAACCGGCGAGGCTTGTAAATGTACTTAAGGATTGTATCTGGAGGAGAAAACATAAGCTGTAAACAGGCTGTTGATCAGTGGAGGAAGGATGCGTGCAATGAGCAACAGCCGCAGTTACTGTTCACTGGTAACGTTCCGCGAGGTATTTTTTGTGAACAAAGTTCACAGAAAACCCGAGAGTTGCGGCGCGAAATCATGCAAAGCATGATTTCTGTGCATCGCGAAGCGCGTTACTGTGAACGGAGTAAACAGTAACCAGCCGCATCCTTGATCGTTGCAAAATCAGAAAAGAAGCTTGATATTGACAAATATATGAGTTAAAATCAGAAGACATAATTCGTTTATATTTTATTGGTTTATGTCAAAAAATTTGTCAGGAGAAAACAGATATGAGTAGTAAATCTAATACACAGGCAATGGAAACGGAAAAAATCCCACGTCTTTTGGCGCAGCTTGCAATTCCTGCCGTTGTGGCACAGATCATCAACCTTTTGTACAACATTGTAGACCGTATTTATATTGGACATATTCCCGGTGTTGGTGCGGCAGCACTAACCGGTGTGGGGTTATTTACGCCAATTCTTATGCTGATCAATGCCTTTGCCATGCTCGCAGGTTCAGGAGGTGCTCCCCGAGCCGCAATTTCCATGGGGAAAAAGGACAATGCGACAGCGGAAAAGATTCTTGGAAACTGTTTCTCGCTTCTTATTCTTATGGCTGTGGCTCTTACGGTGATTTTTTTCGCTTTTGCTCCACAGCTTCTGACAATATTTGGTGCCAGTGATAAGACCCTTCCTTATGGAGTGTCATACGCAAGAATCTATATACTGGGAAGCATTTTTGTCCTGATCGTAATGGGAATGAATCCCTTTATCACCACACAGGGATTTGCAAAGATCAGTATGATGACCACTGTGATCGGTGCGGTGATCAACATTATTCTGGATCCTGTTTTTATTTTTGTATTTGACCTGGGCGTAAGCGGTGCTGCAATTGCTACTGTTTTGAGCCAGGCTGTTGGTGCCATCTGGATTCTTCGTTTTCTGTCAGGAAAAAAGACCATTCTCCATCTTAGGAAAGAGAATTTCAAATTACAAAAAAATATTATCTTACCATGCCTGGGGCTTGGAATATCCACTTTTGTCATGTTGTCTACAGAAAGTATTCTGTCCATCAGTTTCACCTCCAGCCTTTCAAGATATGGCGGAGATCTTGCGGTTGGAGCCATGACTATTATCACAAGTGTCAGCCAGCTTGCAACTTTGCCGCTGCAGGGAATATGCCAGGGCGGACAGCCGATCATGAGTTATAATTTCGGTGCCGGCAATAAAGAGCGTGTTAAAAAAGCATTTTTTACGCAGTTTACAGTCTGCACAGTTTTTACCGGCTGCTTCTGGCTGATCATGCTTCTGTTTCCCAGGCTCTTTGCAGGTATTTTCTCCAATGATACGGATCTGATCACCTATACCGCATGGGCACTGAGAATCTATATGGCTGGTATTTTTTCACTGGGATTCCAGGTTTCCTGTCAGCAGAGCTTTATGGCACTGGGACAGGCGAAAGTCAGTCTGCTGCTTGCATGCTTAAGAAAACTGATCCTGTTGATTCCGCTGATCTTTATTCTGCCGCTTTTCATTCAGAATAAGGTATTTGCCGTTTTTCTGGCTGAACCAATCAGCGATATACTGGCAGCAATCATTACAACTTCAACTTTCTTCAGGCGATTTGATAAAATACTGGATAGAAGATAAGAATAAAAGCCATTTGGTTGGATATGTTTCTGACTGAATGGCTTATTTTTTTGCTACGGCAACCGAATTCAGGCTGAATATGGCGGAAACACATCTTTATACAATCTTAATACAGAATCAGATACTCTTATACCATCTTTAAAGGCAATTATATATAATGGGTGCAACAAAAAAGTAATCATTCGTAAGGAGTTTTGATCATTTATGCCGGAAAAATCATATAAGAAAAAACATCTGACATCTTTTCAGCTAATAATTCTGGGATTTGCAGGAGTGATCCTTTTGGGAAGCATTCTTTTAATGCTTCCATTTTCATCTGTAGATAGAATACCAACTCCGTTTCATGAGGCTCTTTTTACAGCCACTTCGGCGGTATGTGTAACCGGGCTTGTAGTAAAGGATACCGGAAGCTACTGGTCTCTGGCAGGACAGACGATTATTCTTATACTCATACAAATAGGCGGTCTGGGAGTGGTAACGGTGGCTGCATCTGTTTCCCTTCTTTCCGGTAAAAAAATATCCCTTATGCAGAGAAGTACCATGCAGGATGCGATTTCCGCGCCTAAGGTTGGCGGAATCGTCAGATTGACAAGGTTTATTTTAAAGGGGACATTTTTGATTGAAGCTGCAGGGGCATTGTTATTGCTACCGGTTTTTTTATGGGATTACAAAGGAAAGGGAATCTGGCTGTCTTTCTTTCATTCTATTTCCGCTTTTTGTAATGCAGGATTTGATATTCTGGGGACATCTGCAAATCCTTTTCCCTCTCTGACCGGGTATTCTGCAAATGTTCTTGTAAATGTAGTGATTATGCTTCTGATCATCATAGGGGGAATCGGTTTTCTCACCTGGGACGATATTTATACCAACAAAATGAAGTTTAAACGTTATCGCATGCAAAGCAAGATTATCCTTGTGACTACCGCATGCCTGATTTTAATTCCGATCATTTTTTTCTTCATCTGTGATTTGAAAAATCTATCTGCAGGGAATCGCTTATTAGCTGCGGCGTTCCAATCGGTAACTACAAGAACTGCCGGATTTAACACGATTGACATTTCAAAGATGAGTGAAGCCTCAAAAGCTGTTATGATATTGTTAATGCTGATTGGCGGTTCACCTGGTTCTACAGCTGGTGGAATGAAAACCACAACGTTTACAGTTCTTTTGTTAAATGCAATTGCCACATTCCGAAGCCAGGAAAATGCAGGGGCTTTTGGCAGGAGGCTGGAATATCATGTGATAAAAAATGCGGCGACAATAGCCATACTTTATTTTACGTTATTTTTTTGCGGCGGACTTGCAATCAGTGTATATGAAGAGCTTCCTCTTTTAGACTGCCTGTATGAAGCTGCTTCAGCTGTGGGAACAGTAGGACTCACACTGGGAATTACACCGAGCTTCATATGTTTTCGCAAATTGTGCTGATTATACTGATGTATCTGGGGCGTGTAGGTGGTCTGACTCTGATTTATGCGGTGCTTTCAAGAAGAAACAGGGGAAATGCAAAACTGCCTCTGGAGAAAATAACAGTTGGATAAGAAGGAGAAAATATAATTATGAAAAATGTATTGCTTATTGGACTTGGAAGATTTGGAAGACATATTGCTAAGCAGCTGAATCAGCTGGGACATGAAATTATGGCAGTTGACTGGAATGAGGAGAGAGTAGATAAAGCATTACCATTTGTGACCAATGCGCAGATTGGTGACAGTACCAATGCTGAATTTTTACGTTCCCTTGGAATAGGAAATTACGATATCTGTTTTGTAACCATTGGAGGAAGCTTTCAGAATTCTCTTGAAACAACTTCCCTTCTGAAAGAACTGGGAGCGAAACTGGTGATATCCAGGGCTGAGCGTGATGTTCAGGAAAAATTCCTTTTGCGCAATGGTGCGGATAAAGTGGTTTACCCGGAAAAGCAGGTTGCAAAGTGGGCCTCGATCCGTTACACAGATGATCACATCCTCGACTATATGGAGGTGGATGCATCCCATGCGATTTTTGAAGTGGAAGTGCCGGAAGAATGGGTTGGAAAAACAGTAGGAGAACTGGATATCAGAAAACGCTACAATATTAATATTCTGGCAGTAAAAAATGAAGGAGAATTTGGTATTGCAATTTCACCGGATACGTATTTTGAAGAGAATCATAAATTACTGGTGTTAGGAGAATACAGAGCCCTTCAGAAATGTTTCAGATATAGTCATTTGTTATGGAGAGGCTGCTATAGAGGTGAAGACAATGGCAGAAGGAATATTGGCAGTTACTGTATTTTGTATGTTTGGACTTGGATTTTATATTGCAAATAAAGCAGATCAGTTTTGGGGCGAAATTCAGGAAAATATGGAAGAAAAACAGCAGTCATCGAAGACATTGTTTTTGAATACTCTTTCAGATGAAGAATTGTTAAGAGAGATTCATGAGTGTAAAATTGAATATAAGGAAGCTGAAATTATAATTTTTGATGGACAGTCCGGGTCTGAAAAAAAGAATTTTGACCATAATACAGTCGCATGATATAATTGCAAAAAGGCAGAAAAAGGGGACTGGCAGGATGAGTCTGGGAATTGAAGAGGATAATAAAAAAACAGATGAACATATCCTTGTTTGTCTGTCAGCAGCACCCTCCAATAAAAAAATAATAGATACAGCGGCAAAAATGGCGAATGCGTTGCAGGCACGTTTTACAGCCTTGTACGTTCGCACTGGCACAAAATCAGAAGACTTAGATAAAGAAAAACTGGAAGAACATATTCGGTATGCAGAAAATCTGGGAGCAGAAATCGTAATGACTCATGGGGAAAACATACCGGTACAGATCGCAGAGTATGCCAGACTATCAAATGTTACTAAAATTGTGATTGGACAAAGTAATGCCCGACGAAATCATTTTTTCAGTAAAGTGACTCTGACAGAAAAACTGATTGAAATTGTACCAGATATTGATATCCATATTATTCCGGATACGGTCAAAACAGGAAACTACCAGAAACGGTCATTTACATGGTATATGGAAAAACCGTCTGCAAAGGATTATTTTCTGACAGTTTTTATATTTGCAGTATGTACTTTGATTGGTCTGCTGTTTCAGAAGCTGGATTTCACGGACACGAATATTGTAACCATATACATTCTGGGGGTTTTGCTTACTTCCATTGTGACAGATGGTTATCTATGCAGTGTAGCCGGTTCTTTCTTAAGTGTCTTTTTATTTTGCTTTTTTCTGACAGAACCAAGGATGTCTTTTCAGACCTATGCAGTGGGTTATCCGGTGACCTTTCTCATAATGCTAATTTCATCCGTACTTACAGGGGCACTTGCGGCAAAGCTGAAAACACATGCAAAGCTTTCTGCACAGCTTGCTTTTCGTACACAGATTTTGTTTGATACAGACCGTTTGCTGCAGAAAGCAAAAGGAGAGATAGAGATTCTTGATGTTACCTGTACACAGCTCCTTCGCCTGCTGAATCGTAATATTACAGCATATGTAGTAGAAAATGGAGCATTATCAGAAGGGAAGCTTTTCTCTGGAGAGGAAAAAGAGGACGCGGAAGATTTTTTAACACCTGAAGAACTGAAGATAGCCAGATGGGCCTATGAAAACAGACAGCGTGCCGGTGCATCCACACATCATTTTCCACAGGCCAAATGCTTATATCTGGCAATCCGGAGCGGGAACAATGTTTATGGAGTAATAGGAATACCGCTGCAGAAAGAAACACTGGACTCTTTTGAATACAGTATCCTGCTGTCCGTGATAAATGAATGTGCACTTGCAATGGAAAACGCACAAAATGCCATGGAAAAAGAGAAAAATGCAGTGATAGCAAAAAACGAACAGTTGCGGGCAGATCTTCTTCGGGCAATTTCCCATGATCTTCGAACTCCCCTTTGCTCCATTTCAGGCAATGCAGACATGCTTCTTAGCAACAGTGAACGGCTGGATGAAGCTACAAAGCATCAGATCTATACGGACATTTATGATGATTCTGAATGGCTGATCGGAGTTGTGGAGAATCTGCTTTCCATTACCAGGCTAAATGATGGAAGACTGAAATTCAAATTTACAGATCAGCTGCTTGATGAGGTGATCGCAGAGGCTCTGCGGCATATCAGCCGGAAGCATGACGATTATAAAATCGTAACTGACTGTGAAGAACTTGTTCTTGCACGTATGGATGTCCGCCTTATTATACAGGTTCTGGTAAATTTAATTGACAATGCCATAAAATATACGCCGCCAGGTACTGTAATCAGCATCCGGGGAACTAAAACAGATGGAAAAGCGCAGATAAGCGTGGAGGATAATGGACCTGGGATTCCGGAAGAAATGAAGCCGCATATTTTCCAGATGTTTTATACCGGCAAAACAACAGTTGCGGATAGTCACCGAAGTCTGGGACTGGGGCTGGCGCTTTGTCACTCTATTATAGAATCCCATGACGGAACCCTGATTCTGACGGACCATGATCCCCATGGATGTAATTTTACTTTTACTTTACCTTTAAGTGAGGTGACATTGAATGAATAAAACATTAATTCTGGTGGTTGAGGATGACAGACCTATAAGAAATCTGATCATTACGACGCTAAAAACACATGACTATAAATATCTGGCAGCAGAGAATGGTTCTTCGGCCATTCTGGAAGCTTCCTCTCATCATCCGGATATTGTTCTTCTTGATCTCGGGCTTCCAGATATGGAAGGGGTAGAGGTAATAAAGAAAATCCGTACCTGGTCGAACATGCCGATTATTGTGATCAGTGCCAGAAGTGAGGATACAGATAAAATTGAAGCACTGGACGCTGGTGCAGATGATTATATTACAAAACCGTTTTCCGTGGAGGAATTGCTTGCGCGTATTCGTGTTACGCAAAGGAGACTTGCAATAACGCAGACCGGAGAACAGCAGGAAACCTCTGTTTTTAAAAATGGTGAATTAGAGATCGATTATTCGGCTGGCTGTGCATATCTGAAGGGTGAAGAATTACATCTGACTCCTATTGAGTATAAGCTGCTCTGCCTTTTATCCCGTAATGTGGGAAAAGTATTGACACATACATTTATTACCCAGCAGATCTGGGGACAGTGTTCTGAAAATGATATTGCTTCCCTCCGCGTTTTTATGGCAACACTTCGAAAAAAACTGGAACCAGAAAAAAATGGTGTGCAATATATCCAGACGCATATTGGAATCGGATATCGTATGATCAGAATTGAAAGCAATAGTCTGGCCAGGTAATTATTTCCTTAAAAATCATTCTTGAATTACCTTCCTGTTTGTGATAAAATGCCTATTTGCATAAAAACGGGAGGTGCTATATGACATTTTATCAGGAACTTCAGTTGAATCAGGCAGGTTCAAAAGACCTGCTGAAAAAAAGTGAGACCGCAAAAGAAAAAATCTATCATCTGTTTGTATATATGGCGAAGGTAGCGGTCACAATGGCGTTTTGTTTTTTATTTGTTACTATTTTCAGCATTCTGCTTGGAAATGAGAACAGTATTGTAGGTGTCGTTGTCTTATTATGTCTTATGGTATTTCGAAATGCCGATCTCGGAATCCATACCGGACAGTCTACCATACTTCTGGCTTTGTTTTTCGCAGTTATGACTGTGTGTCCACATCTGGCAAATCAGCTTTCCCCGGTACCGGGAATGCTGTTAAATATTGCTGCATTGGCAGTGCTGATTCTGTTCGGCTGTCATAATCCATTTATGTTTAATCAGTCCACACTCGTTCTTGGATATCTGTTGCTGTATGGATATGACGTAACAGGGAAAAGCTATGAGATGAGACTGGTGGGAATGGCAGCAGGAGCTGTACTTACCTGTCTGGTATTTTATCGGAATCACAGAAACCGGGTTTATAAAAGAAAGATACAGGATGTACTGCAGGAATTTGATCTCTCTTCTTCCAGGACAAAATGGCAGTTATGCCAGATCCTGTGTGTACCGGCTGTACTTTGTATTGCAGAGCTTTTTAAAATGCCACGTGCAATGTGGGCAGGTATTGCAGCTATGTCAGCGATCTTACCGTTTATGGAAGACATGCAGTACAGAGTGAAGAAAAGAATTGTGGGAAATATTGCAGGAGTTCTTTGTTTTACAGCATTGTATTTCCTGCTTCCGTCATCCATCTATGCATATATAGGAATCCTTGGTGGAATCGGTGTAGGATTTTCCGCAAAATATGGCTGGCAGGCTGTATTTAATACATTTGGCGCTTTGGCTATCGCTGCAGAGAGTTATGGATTAAAGGGTGCAGTCAGTCTCAGGGTGATTCAGAATGTATTTGGTGTTGTGTTTGCTCTGGTATTTTGTGCTATGTTTTATTGGGTTATATCAAAAAAACTGGTAGGAGAAAACTGATATAAGTAGCCATTTGGTTGGATGCAATTCTGACTGAATGGCTTATTTATGCAATAGAAAATATAAAATTTCAAAAATATATACGCTGAAATCAGCCTATTGCAGTATACGAAATCTCAATAACGTGATATAGTTAGCTTAAATAGGCTTTTTTGAAAACATGCCGTATTTCATATGGCTTCCTGTAGAGCATTGCATCCGCGGTACCTATGGTTGGGAAATCAGGGAGGAGATTGCAGAGCTTCTGGAATCTGGTCCCATTGATAAAACTACCTTTGGAAGCCATTTTTGCCGGAAGTGCCAATCATTGTAGACTCGCTCTGTTGCGCAGGAGTAACGCCAGAGAGTCATGAACTGGCTCTGGAAGCTATGAAAGCGTGTTAGATCAAGGTTATTTAAGCAATCATGATATCTGGGAAAGGTGATATTATGCATTATATTAGAATTACAAAAGAAAACATTGACAAGGAACATATCTGCTGTGCTATGTCAGGAAAAAACAGTATCGTAAAAAAAGAGTGGTTAAAACAGCGTTTTGAAGAAGGATTGGTTTTTTATCGGAGTGCAGAGCGCGGAAAGTGTTTTATTGAATATATTCCTGCTGAGAATGCCTGGGTGCCCATTGATGCAGACGGATATATATACATTAACTGCTTATGGGTTTCCGGTTCCATGAAAGGACACGGCTATTCCAATGATTTGCTGAATGAATGCATTCGTGATGCAAAAGAACAAGAGAAAAAGGGAGTCTGTATTCTGTCTTCAGAAGGACGAAAAAAAGAATTTCTGGCAGACCCGAAATATTTAAAATTTAAGGGATTTTCTGTTGCAGATATTTCGGACTGCGGAATCAATCTTATGTATTTACCATTTGACACAGATACTGAGCCGTCAAAATTCAAAGAATGTGCAAGACACCCGAAAGTAGAAGAGGAAGGATTTGTTCTCTATTATACAGATCAATGTCCTTTTACCTGTTACTGGGTGCCTCGTGTAGTGGAAGTGGCAAAAGAACACAATATTTCTTTAAAGGTAATTCATGTTACAAGCAGAGAAGCTGCACAGAACGTTCCGGCACCGGTGACAACGTATGCGCTATTCAGAGATGGAAGGTTTCTGACACAGGGAATACAGTCTGATAAAAAATTTCTGGCTCTTGCAGGCCGGGAATCTGATAGAAAATGAGTTGGCAGAGGAGAAACAAATATGGTAAAAATTATTTCAGACAGTACCTGCGACCTTTCGCAGGAATTATTGAGAAAATACGAGATTGACATTCTTCCGCTTCATATTCTTCTGGGTGATAAAGAATATGGGGATGGAAAAAACATTACCCCGGATCAGATTTATACCTGGTCTGACGCAAATAAGACAACGCCTAAAACTTCTGCTCCTGCCCTGGCAGATGCCATGGAACTTTTCCGCCCATATGCAGAGGCTGGAAGAGAAATTGTCTGCTTTTCTATTTCAGCAGGTATGTCCACCTCTGGAAATGTGATGCGCCTTGCTGCTGAAGAGCTGGGGGCTTCTGACAGGATAAAGGTAATCGATTCTGCAAATCTTTCTACAGGTATCGGTCTTCTTGTAATAGAGGCTGCAATTATGGCAAAGAATAACCGGACAGCTTCCCAGATTGTTTCTGAGATAGAGAGGCTAAAGCCAAATGTGCGAGCAAGCTTTGTGGTTGATACCCTCACCTATTTATACCGCGGTGGACGCTGCAATGCAGTAGCGGCTATGGCCGGAGGTATTTTAAAACTGCATCCCAGGATTGTAGTAGAAAATGGCGCCATGAATGCTTCTAAGAAATACCGGGGGAAAATTAATTCTGTTATCATGGACTATGTTAAAGATATGGAAAAAGATTTAAAAAATGCGAGACCAGAACGTGTATTCATAACACATTCTGGCTGTAAACAGGAAACTGTAGAGAAAGTGCGGGCTTATCTGGAAGAGCTTGGCGTTTTTGATGAGATATTGGAAACCAGGGCAGGTGGTGTTATATCAAGTCATTGTGGACCTGGCACATTAGGTGTGTTGTATATTGCAAAATCGTAAAGCATGCCCCCCTTTTTATAAAACTGCACAGTATAGTTTTTCATTTGGCTTTGTAATTGTTATTCATCCCTGACACACTTCCATAAATTGCTCAGCTCGCTTTTTTCCTGGCTTTTGATAAATTCATCAACCCCAATCATGGCAGTATCACCAAAATCATCAAAAGCGCTTGCAGGAGTCTTACAGAAAACAAATCGGATACTTGAAACATCGTAATTTGGTGATTCGTCGAAGTGCAATGCAACATCCTTTGCTCGCCGAAGGCTGTTGATTGCTTCTTCTTTTTTACACAGCGACAGCAGAACATCCGCTCGCAGTGCCCAAAGAAATGCTTCGCTTTTGTCCATATATCCCTGTTTTTCGGGATCTTTTAGCCCGGGATAAAAGGCAAGAGCCCAATCCACAAGAGCTAGAGCATTTGCATAATCTTTTGTCTTACAGAAAACATTCATATATCCCACCACAATTTCAAAGTGCGTCACAGTTAAATCTAATAATGCCCTCGATAAAAAGGGAAGTGCTCCCTCCGGATCATTGCAAGAGGACGCAAGCACCATTCCAATCGAAGAGTGGTTCAGCCGACATGGATTGTTCTCTTTCAATAATGCAATTCCTTTGTCATATTCCCCAAGCGCAAAATGGATTTCAGCCATTTCCCTGCGAACAGAAACATCACTTATCTCTGAATCTTTGTTTTGTCCGATCAGTATACATGCACGTTCACAAAGGGAAAGCGCCTTCTTTGAATAAGCAGCATTCTTTTGCGTCAGTCCTCTTAAACGGTAGATTCTGGCACTGTAATAAACAACATCAAAACAATTCGGATAACACTGTAATGCCTTTTCAACATCAGAAAAAACATCCTCAGTATCTCTGTCGTGAGAATACTGCTTCAGCCTTGTAATTACAGTTTCTCTGTTATTGTTTCTAAACTGGTATCCGATAAGCGCATCGATAGACACCTCAAACAGATCTGCCATCTCCGCAATCAGGTTTAATTCCGGCGTCGCCACACCCCGTTCCCATTTTGAGACAGATGCAAAGGTAACACCTAAAGCTTCCGCTAACTGCTCCTGTGTCATAGCGTGTTCTTTTCGCAACTTGCTTATATTTGCAGAAAGTGATAATTTCATCTTTGGTACCTCCCTTTTTCTTTATATCTATATTTTACTGCAAATTTGCAAATAAGGAAGGTATCAAGAGTACAATTAGTTTAGTTTTTTTTGGACTGTTAGTTTAGCATTTGCATAGTCAGCTTATCATAATTATTTATGCGAAAATGAATTATTGGGGGATATTTTTGTTTTCTATGCGTCTAATAGATGTAAAGAAAAAGCTGGCCGGCATGAAAAAGAGGTGGTATTTAAATGACAAAAGAACAACTGGGAAATCTGATCCTGGATTCGGAAAGACAATTATACTCAACTGCAAAAACAATCTTATTCAGTGACCAGGACTGTGCAGATGCTATCCAGGAGACAATTGTAAAAGCTTTTTCCAAAATAGACACATTAAAAAACGATAAATATGCCCGTACCTGGTTGATCCGAATTTTGATCAACGAATGTTACAACCTCGTACGTAAGTCCAGTAAGTTTATTTCGTTTGAAGATCTGGAGGACAGACTGGAAATGGAATCAGAAAAGTCAAAGGATTACAGCGAATTGTATGCCGCTGTAAATTCCTTAAAAGAGGAGCTGCGTTTGCCCGTTATTTTGTATTACATAGAAGATTTCAGCGTAAGAGAAATCGCCCAGATCCTTGAAATATCGGAAGGTGCTGTTCAGAAGAGACTTGCAAGGGCAAGGGGAAAATTAAGGCAGGAATTGCAGGAGGTGCTGGTATGAGATTAGAAGATATGAAAAGCGATATTCCCGAAACACCGGATTTTATCCATAAAATGATTCAAAATGAGGTTGCAAAGCAGATACAGGATACAAAGGTGATGAATCTTCAAAGAAGAAAAACATGGACGATTCCCAAAATCGCAGCTGTAGCAGCTGCTTGTACGCTGGCAGTTTCCACAGCAGCATATGCAGGTGTAAATCTGTATCACTGGTTTCTGGAGAAGCAGGGCGCTTATGGTGTAGCGGTTAAAATTGATGCCGATAGCATGGCAAAGGAAACCATGCTTCCAGATGAGGTTCCAGAGGTAAATCTGTTTGCCAGATACATTCCAAAAGGCATGAGCTGGAATGACGAGTATCATCTTCAGTATCCGGAACATGAACAGACCGGCGGGTTTAGCTTTGCATCTGTTCTGTTGGATAAAAATGATCTGGGACAGGTTGTGCAGGATCAGAATGTTATTGATAGCGAGGAGCGTACATTTGGAGAATATCAGGGAGTATACCTAAAGTATAATAGCATCGCCAAAAGTGGAACTTTTAACCAGAGAATTTACCTTGTCTGCCCGGATTTATACCGTGTGATTATGATCTACATAGGAGATGACGTATCAAAAGAGGATGCCATAAAGGTGGCTGAGAATCTGGTGATTACGGGAAACACAACTATGGTAAAAACTGCCGGGATGCCTACCTGGAGTGAAGACATGATAGCTGAAAAGATAGAAAATGATGATGATGAAATAATCACTTCTGTAAATGAGAAGGAGCTGCCTGTTTACCAGATCGGTGACACCTTTGATCTGAATGCGACTGGGGAAGACACAAATGGTGAGTATCTGACGAAAACCATTTCTGCAAAGGTGGATTCCATCCAGATCGCAGATGACCTTCAGCTTCTTGAGCCTGACAAAATACCGGAGGAATGGACAGAAGCAATTGGGCTGATGGAAAACTGTCTGCAAATACATTGAATTATGTAAAATCTGGTGATGGAATCAATTCCCTGGATGAGATTGTGAAGTCAGAAGCTGTGAACCAGAAACTGGTTTATGCCACAGTGACCTATACAAACAATTCAGATGAGGAAATCGACCATATGCTTTATCTTGGTGCTTTGCTAACCATGACAAAGGAAAATGGAAGAGTACAGATTTACGTTCCAACGGAACAGTCCGGCGATGGCTATGACCGCATCACCTGGGATGGCATGGCAAAGACCGGAGAAATGGTTTATTATAATGTCTCTGAAAATTATGGCAATGGCGGAAACTACATTTCCTCTATAAAGCCAGATGAAAGCGTGCAGCTGAACATGGCCTGGATCGTAAATGAAAATGACCTGGAAAATCTGTATCTTAATGTAACCGGTGATGGAGCCTCGTATGAGTTTTCTGAAAATATACTAAAAAATGGACTTGTAGATATTCGCAAATAATAGTTTAAATATGTAAAAAACGAAGCAAATTAACCATTTCCGGCAGTCAACAGCTGTCGTGTTAAAAGTCCCGGAATGCCAGTAATGTGGATTCCGGGACTTTTGGATAAAAACTAAAAAATGGTTGTCTCACGTTTAATTAGAGTGGGTAGTACTGTTTTGTGAATGGGGGTCTCCATAATAGCTGGGCGACGCTTTTTACGGTTTTTCATCTGCATGACGAGGATATCCATGGCTTCTTTAGTAAGAACATCGATTTGCTGATGTATCGTGCTGAATGGTATAAGGTATTCTGACGCAATCGGTGAATCGTCAAAACCAACAACCTGATAGGTTGGAGGTAATTCTCCGTATTTCTTTAGAACCAAATTTAAAAAAATAGATGCCAAAGGATCCTGCCACCAATGAAGATGCTTACGCACAAATAATTTATATGCCAGGTAGTTCATATCCGATTCAGGATAAAGATGTTACATTGTATGCAGTTTAGGCACAAAACAGTGGAACGCTGATGGAAGATATTACGATTGCGGTAAGAAATGATGGCAAGGTACCCTCAGAACCCGCCATTTAAATAGCGTTTTTCGAAATCAGAAATGAAATCGAGAAACGCTTCTTATTTCCGCAATTTTGCTTCGTCCTGTAAATTTCAGTGTACCTATTCTTTTGGGTCAGATCATATCGTAAAGGAAAATTATTGGATTAAACATAATTTTACTGGCTGTAATGATAGTGACAATGAAATTCTTTTACTATATTCTGATAATGTAAAGATTGCATAATATTGATTGTGGAAAGGGGGCAGCAGAATGAAGAAAAGGATATTGACTGTGGTGATTGCAATCGCAATACTGGCAGGAATTGCGGTACCGGTAAGGGCAGAAGAAACTGTTCCGGAAGAAGCCGTGGAGTGCCTGACAGAGATGCCTTATGAAGCATTACCGGAAGAAGAGTTTGAGTTTGATGAAGCAAGCAGAACGATTACTGCGTATATCGGAACATCTGTGGATGTTATTATACCGCGTACGATTGGTGGTGTGCCGGTAGAAAATATTTCTTATAATGCTTTTGAATGTGCAAGAGATTATGTGCATTCGGATATGGCAACCAATCAGAAAGAAGGCGAGTGGCTGCCAATGCGCTGTCTGATTCTGCCGGAGACATTGAAGTCTATAGAGGACAGTGCTTTTACCCACTGCCATGATCTGGAAACTGTGATTTGTTATGCACCTCTGGAAAATACGAATAAAGGTTTATTTGAGGAATGTAAGGGATTGAAAACAGTGATTTTTGTGAACGGGGTTGGAGAGATGGACAATTACCTGTTTAATTACTGTAAGAATTTGAAGACCGTATGGTGGAAGGGAAAGGTAAACAGAATCGGGGTACAGTGTTTTGGAGCTACAGGTTTGGAGCAGTTCTGTGTGAATGCGAAGAATATTGACAGTTGTGCATTTATCGGATGTGAAGATTTGAAGGAAATACACATTCGCAGCGGAGTTGAGAATCTTAATATGACAGCATTTGCAATGCTGACAGGAATCGAAACAATTTGTCTGGAAGGGATTGATCCAGATGTAATGGAAGCAGACTGGGTGAACTTACAGAACAGCACAGTTACTATCATGGTGCCAGAGGATACTACTGATGAACAGCTGCAGCTTGTGACTCAGAAGTTTGCCAGTGCATATATAATTGTAAATAAATCCCAGGTACAGAAGGACAGCTGCCAGCTGTCGGATGATCCAATGCCGGATATTGATGGCATAGTTGGTGAATATGGTATTTAACCGAATCAAGTAGCGAAGCGGACCTGGAATATCCGCTTGACAGGAAAATCTGATTAACCGTCAAGGTACATTGATATTGTATACATGAAAAGATCCCAGTAAAGTGGAGGCGTTTTAGCCATTCGCTTTGCAAAGGGATCTTTTTCTGATTTGCATACTCAAATGTCTGCAAAAACAGGTTATTTTGATCCGAAGAATATAGAATAGTTAAGCTATATATGATAATATAAAGACATCATACACATAGGAGCTTCGATAATTTGAACACAGGTCACGAAGCGACTGCGTTCATGAGCAAGTAGCAAAGCGGACCTGGAATGTCCGCTTTACTTTATCAGAAAGGAAAACAAATGAGAAAAGCAATCGTATATGCATCTGTGCATCATGGAAATACAGAAAAATTAGTAAAGCGCATAGCAGACGAGTGTCAGTTCAGTTTAATTGATGCTGTAAAGCAGCCAAATGCAGATCTGAGCAGCTATGATATGATTGGTTTTGCATCGGGAATCTATTTTTCGAAATTTCATCAATCATTATTGGGATTTGCGGAGAAAAACTTACCAGACAACAAAAAGGTATTTCTGATTTGTACTTATGGTGGAAATGCGAACTATAAATCCATAGAGCAGATTTTGAGTAAGAAGCATTCTAAGGTGATCGGAAAATTCGGATGCAAGGGTTATGACACATTTGGTCCATTTAAACTGGTTGGTGGAATTGCAAAAGGGCATCCAGATGATGAAGATATTAAAAATGCAGTTGAGTTTGTAAGAGGATGCCAGATAAAACATTGTTGATGGTATCTCCTTATTTTGGAAATAGAAATATTGTGATTGGCGAGGGAAAATGCGGATAAATCAATCTGTTAAAAGGAGAGCGAAAATGATGATCAGAGACGCAAAAGAAAAAGACATTCCGAGAATTCTAGAGTTATTAAAACAGGTGCTGCAAATTCATGCAGATATAAGACCTGATATTTTTATTCCGGGTACAACAAAATATACCATAGACGAATTGAGAGAGATTTTGAAGAATAAAGAAACACCAATATATGTTGCAGTAAATGAGGCTGATGTTTGCGTAGGGTATGCATTTTGTCAATTACGAGAGCAGCCTTTTTCAAACAATATGGTTCCATTTAAATCTCTTTTTATTGATGATCTGTGTATTGATCAGGAAGCACGAGGTCAGCATATTGGTGAAAGCCTGTTTGAATATGTAAAAAACGAAGCAAAGCAGCTGGGCTGCTATGAAGTGACATTGAATGTATGGACAGGAAATATTTCAGCAGAAAAGTTTTATGAGAAAATGGGAATGCGAACAAAAGAAAGACAAATGGAATACATATTATAAGTCCTGTTTTTATGGTATTATTAAAAAACAATGTGGACTGGATATCAGATGGAGGGACCTATGACAGAAAGAGAAAAAATGCTGGCAGGAGAACTGTACGATTGTGGAGATGCGGAACTGCTGACACAATGGCATAAGGCAAAAGATCTGGTAAGAGATTATAATCAGATGAATTCTGCGGATGCAGATGAAAAAGAACGAATTCTGAATGAACTTCTTGGCGGAAAAGGCAAAAACTTATGGATAACGGCTCCTTTTTACGTTGACTATGGTAATAATATCTACTTCGGAAATAACTGTGAAGTAAATATGAATTGTACCTTTCTTGATGACAATATAATTCGTATCGGTGATAATGCCTTAATTGCACCGAATGTACAGATTTATACGGCGTTTCATCCGACAAATGCCATAGATCGCTTCGGGATACCTAAAGAAGACGGATCATTTGAATTTTGTAAAACACAAACAGCACCAGTTATCATTGGAAATAATGTATGGATTGGTGGCGGAGCTATTATTTTACCGGGCGTTACCATCGGGAATAATGTTGTGATTGGAGCAGGAAGTGTTGTAACAAAAAATATTCCCGACAATGTGATTGCTGTAGGCAGTCCTTGCAGAGTGGTCCGTAGGAATCAGTAACAAACATGTTTTATCCAGATAAATATACAAGTGGGAGATATTATGCCTGAAATACAGAAGAAAATTGAATTACTACAGAAAATTGCACATCGATTTAATGAAGCAAATATAGAGTGGGCTTTAGGCGCATCTATGCTGCTGTACTTTAAAGGGATTATTTCAGAATTTCATGATATTGATTTAATGATCTCTGTTCATGATGCTGAACAGGTCCGGACGATTTTATCAGAAATGGGAGAACTTCACGCACCGATTTGATTTCCGGTATTATTGCAGTTATATCGGTATTGGTAGGAACTTATATGACGTCAAGTGGAATCAAAAACTGTAAATAAAAGATTTTAGGGTTAGGAGGGATTAATAGAACTATGAGCAAAAGATTGCTGGTAGAGCAGAAGCATACAAAAGCGGGAATAGAGTTTATCAAAGAAGGTCTGGAAGAGTTTGGCATAGAGAAAAAGCAGACCATAAAGACAATGCTTTTAGTAGAGGAAGTATTGGTGAAATTAAGGGAGCATGCCAAAGACCCTGATGAAAATATCTGCATTATTTTGAATAAAAGGTTTGGCAGGGTATATGTGAATCTGTCACTCCGTGGTGAGAAATTCCAGTTTATTTATGGTCATACCATAGAAGAAGTACTGGACCAGGAAAATGATGATCTTCAGAGCGCACAGGAAAAAGAAGAAAAAATAATCCGGGATGTCCTTCTCAAGGCGAATGAAGAAAGACTGCGCTATAAAAACAAGAACAACATGAACCTGGTAGAAATTACAGTACAGAAAAATCCCCATGCCATGGTATTACATACAATGCTGGCTTTAATAGCTGCAATCGTAATAGGTGTATTGATGAAAGTGTTTGTACCTTCAGGCGTGAACGAAGCACTGAACAATACTATTTTTACATCTATCAGCACAATGTTCCTGAATGCTTTGAAGATGATTGTAGGCCCGGTAGTATTTTTCTCCATAGCATGCTGCATTTCCCAATTTGGAGATCTGAAAGAAGCCGGACGTATTGGTGGAAAAATCATGGGCTTTTACCTGCTTACCACGGTTCTGGCAATTCTTACGGCAACAGGTGTGTTTGAATTATTGAAGCCAGGTAATCCAGAGCTTGCGGCAAAACTGGCTGGAGATGCAGCTGCGGTGTCGGTTTCGGATGTAAGTATTTCAATCAAGGATACAATTGTAGGAATCATTCCGGCAAACTTTGTAAAACCGTTTTTAGATTCCAACATGATGCAGCTCATCTTTTTGGCAGTTCTGATTGGAATTGCATTAGAGAAGATCGGGGAGCATTCCAGATTATTAAAGGATATATTCGAAGCATGCAATGACCTGTTCCTGAAGATTACAGTGATGCTGGTACGTTTCATACCTGTTGCAACCTTTTGCTCCATTGTATCGGTTGTATTAAAGACAGGACCGGATGTGCTGTTGTCCATGCTGGCCATGCTGGGAACTTTTGCAGTAGGAATCGTGGCGATGATCACTGTATATTGTATATTACTTGGAGTAATCGGCCGTTTGAATCCGATTCCCTTTTTGAAAAAATACAGTCCCACAATGCTTCAGGTGTTCGGCATGGCTTCCAGTAATGCGGCGATCATTGTGAACATGGATGCCTGCGAGAATAAACTTGGTATATCAAAGAAAATCTATTCCCTGTCTATTCCCCTGGGGGCAACGGTAAATATGGACGGAACCTGTATATATCTGGTGATATTTGGCATGGCACTGGCAAGAGTTTTCGGTGTTGATATCAACGGTGGAATGATGCTGTCTATGTTTTTCTCCGTGTTTGTTCTTTCTGTAGGTGCGCCAGGAGTTCCAGGAGCGGGGCTTGTATGCCTGTCTGTACTTCTGACACAGTTGAATGTTCCGCTTGCAGGAATCGGACTGGTCATGGGACTGGACTCCCTGCTTGGAATGATGCGTGCAATGAGCAACAGCCTGGGCGATGTGACAGCATCCCTAATTGTTGCAAAATCAGAAAAGAAGCTTGATATGGAAAAATATATGAGTTAGTTTGAAAAAACTATAAAAAATAGGTATTAAGCTTTCGTATAGAAGCTACATGCCAATCCATGGTTTATGTCAGGTACATGCACTTGCTTATAATATATTTAATTAGTTTAGATGATTGGCGTTATCTGCAAATATGAGAAAACAACGCATAGAATTTCTCCAATTTTTAAATTTTCGACGACGGTCAGGACGGTGATTTATACTACAAATACCATTGAATCCCTGAATTCTACCTACCGGAAACTGAATCGCCAGAGAAGCGTATTTCCAAGCGATACAGCTCTATTAAAGGCACTGTATCTTGCCACATTTGAAGTTACCAAGAGATGGACCAGTACGATCCGGAACTGGGCACAGGTGTATGGTGAACTGAGTATTATGTACGAAGGGCGCCTTCCAGAGTAACGAATAAACAGGCGAATAAGACGGGCGGAAAACCGTCTGCTCTCACAAAGTTCTTCCTCAGCTTAGCATCCCATTTCCTTCGTATGCCACGCCCCCACGCAGTGAATAGCCCCTCACGTCCCCTTTTCCGACGCGGAGACGTAAAGTGGTGTCATGAGCAGGAGTTAAGGTGTAGGTGACATTCTTCCCCTTCCATTTAAGATCCACGCGGATGTTTCCGCGGGCAATGAACCCCGTGGCTTCCCCATTTCTCCAGGAGGGTGGGAGCGCAGGGAGAAGGACAAGCTCTTCTCCCTGGCTTTGAACCAGGATCTCGGCAACCGCAGCACTGTAACCTAAATTTCCATCAATCTGGAACGGTGGGTGGGCACAAAATAAATTGGGATAGATGCCACCTCTTCGTATTCCCATTTCTTCCATTGGATCTACTACATAAAACAGGTTTTTCATAATTTTCTCCACATGAGCGCCATCCTCCATACGGGCCCACATCAGAACCTTCCACGCCAGACTCCATCCGGTTCCCTCATCACCTCGAAGTTCAAGACTCTTTCTCACTGCTTTATACAATTCAGGTGTCTGTGGAGTAATGCCACAGCCAGGATGAAGCTCATAAAGATGAGAAACATGGCGATGATGCACATCCTGCTCTGGAAATTCCTGGTTCCATTCCAGAATCTGTCCCTTGCTTCCAATAGCAGTAGGTACCATGCGCTCCAGCGCTTCCAGTACATCACACATTGTCTGATTCTGCAAGTCAAGCGCTTCACAGCCTTTTACATAATCCCGAAACAGGTTCCTTGCAATGGCCAGGGTATTTTCACTGTATTCTGCCACGGAACAATCCTCATAAAATAGATTTTCCGGTGAGGTGGCGGGACAGATGGCAAGTCCTTGATCTGTTTCCTGAAGCTGAGCCAGACAGAATCGCACATTTTCCTCAAGTATAGGCATGATTTCCTTCAAATACTCTTTATCTTCTGTAAATAAGTACTGGTCGAACAGATTTCGGCAGAGCCATGCCTCCCCAAAAGGCCAGAACGCCCACACCGCCTTTCCTGTTGCAGGAGAAGTTTTACCCCAGATATCCGTGTTGTGAAAACAGGCAGTTCCTTCACAGTTAAGCAGTTCTCTGGCGGTTTTCTGTCCATTTTTAACCAGCGCTTTGCAAAGATTTACCAGTGGTTCCTGCATTTTGGCAAGATTCAGGGGTCCTGTCATCCAGTAATTCATTTCGGTATTGATATTTACGGTGAAATCACTGAACCATGGTGGAATAATATCATTGCTCCAGATTCCCTGCAGATTGGCAGCCTGGGTTCCTGGTCTGGAAGATGAGATGAGCAAATATTTTCCGAAAGCAAACAGGATTGCATAAAGCTCCGGGTCAGATGCGCCCTCATGAAATGCGGCAAGACGCTCCCGCAGATCATACTGAGAAGTTTCAGCAGAAATCTTCGGTACATCATCCCACAGTTTCAATGAAGTTCTCCCATAAAAAGACCTGTATTCCTCTACGTGCTCGTTCAGCAGCTCTTCAAATGGTTTTGAAAGTTTTTCTAAATCGGCAGCCAGCATATGACGAATTTGGGCATCGGAATATTGCTCAGTATATGCTTTGTCAAATCCCCGGAAGCTGGTACGGATTGCCATACGGATTTCCACCCCAGTTACATGCTCCAATAGAATTCCATCAGCAGATCCAGTAGCTCTTCCACCTTCTGCAGTTACGCACCCTTTTCCTATAAAGTGTACACCCTGAAGCTCTGGTTCGTCCGGGAAAAGGAACTCTTCCGGTTTATTTTCCTTAATAACCTTCAGTCCGCTTCTTCCCGGACAGATTCCGGTAAGCGTGAAATGATTTTCCTTATAAGCTTTCTCACGGATAAAGGCTCCGTCACAGTGGACCAAAATAGAAAATGGCCGGCTGCTATTAATCTGATACACAAGTCCCTGAGCCGGTGCGCTGATAAAGCAGGTACGTGTAAACTTAGCTCCATTTCTCACATAGCACTCAGACGCCACAGCCCTGTCTAAATCCAAATGTCTCTCATAATCTGTCACAGCTGTATCTGAATCTGGCGAAGCACCTGCAACTGTATCTCCATCAGCACCATAATTATCCTCCACAAAATCCAGAAGCAGATCTCCAAAGGGCAGATAAACCTGTACATCCTCAGCTTCTTCCAGCTTCTTTTCCATAACCTGTTTTGCTTCTTCATATTTCCCTGCTTTTGCAAGCTCCCTGGCCTGCTTCACTACTTCAGGGGAAAGTCCGGTCTGTCCGCTGTAAGGGGAGCCTGACCATAAGGTGTCCTCATTTAACTGTAACACTTCATGATCCAAAGCTCCGTGAATAACCGCTCCCATTCGTCCATTTCCCAGTGGAAATCCCTCCAGCCAGCATTTTGCCGGATTTTTATAATACAATTCCATATATTTATTCCTTTCATTATGGTATATTGGTGTTATGATCCGTTTACTGATGATACTTCTTTCCATATTCCGATGGCGAAATTCCCATGCATTTCTTAAACAGCCTGCTGAAATAAAGCTGATCATCAATTCCTACCATGGAAGAAATCTCTTTCATGGACATGGTATTTTCCTTGATCAGGGTTGCGGCCTTGCGTATCCGCAGATTATTCAGATAGTTGGTAATGCTTGTGCCAACCTCAGATTTAAAAATCCTGCACAGATAACTGGAGCTTAAATTTACGTTTGCAGAAATAGAAGACAGGGTCAGCCTGTACATGTAATTTTCCTCCATATACTCCAGGGTTTTCGCTACATCAGTTTTATAGTGTCCCTCATTAGAGGAAAATTCCCGGAACACACTTCGCGCTTCCTCGTAATTTTCCAGCATCTCCTGATAGGGCATATCTGGTGCAAAGGACTGATACATGGTAAAACGATTGTATAGCTTTTTTACCAGCTGTTCCACCTTAATTTCACTGTCGGACAGCTCTGTCTGGGAAAAAACAACCAGTGCGCTATAATCGTTCAGCACCAGAATATAGGGCTGCAACACTCCCTGAACCGCATCCAGGATCATATCCCGCAGAAGATTCCCGGAGATGGAAAATGCTTCATTAGATAAATACTTCTCAAAGGTTACATAGCAGACGGCACAGGAAGCTTCCATAAATGCAAGTCTGGTTTTAGCATGCTGTCCCATAAAATCTGAAAGCTTTACATCCTTCTGGAAAAATTCCAGCAGCAGCTTTGATATATCCTCTTCCTGATCCTTTTTTTCGGTTTCCCAATTTCTGGGCACTTTGTCCTTTAATTTTTCTACCGTTTTATTCAGACAGGCAAGAAGGGTATCTGGCTGGATCTTAATTTTCAGCAGATAATCTGCCGCACCAAGCAGCAGTGCACTTCGCACAGAATCAAAATCCTCGTAATTGCTAAGTACCAGAATTTCTCCCGGACAATTCTTTTCCTTTAAAGTCCGAATCAGCTCAAGCCCGTCCATCCCAGGCATTTTCAGGTCTGTGATGATCACATCCGGATGATGCTGTTCGATCAAAGGCAGTGCCTCAAGTCCATTTGATGCCGTTCCGCAAATAGAAAAGCCATGCTCCTCCCAGGGCAGGATGGAACGAAGTGCAATTTTTACAATGGGCTCATCATCAACAATCAGTATACTGTACATGTATCGTCCTTTCTGACCAGTTGTGTATTTTATGAAAGCGTATCCGCATAAAGCTCCGGCAGGGTCAGGGTACAAGTAGTTCCGTGCCCAGGCTGACTGTCAATTTTCAGCCCGTATTTTCGTCCGAAATTCAGCTGGATCCGGTCATTTACATTGGCGACGCCAATCCTTTTCCGCTCCGGGTGAGGCGCCAGGGCGTCATCTGTCACCTCAAAGCCTTTGCCGTCATCAGACAGTTCGATCATTACATCCTCATTTTCCCGCCAGCAGGTAATCTGAATCTTCATCACCGTGCCATTATCTGACGAACCGTGCATCACCGAGTTTTCTGCCAGGGGCTGCAGAATCAGCTTTGGAACCAGGCAGGAGAGCAGCTCATCCTCCTCCACATGGAAAGAATATTCAAAGCTTCCTGCATACCGGATCCTAAGAATGGAAAAATAATTTTCCAGATTTTCCAGTTCCTCCTGAATCGTAATATATTCATTCTTATTGGTAAGGGTATTCTGTAAAAGACTGCTTAGCGCCTGGATTCCGTCGCTTACAATCTGATCCTTATGCATGGCAGCCACAAACCGAAGACTGTTCAGAGTATTGAAAAGGAAATGAGGATTCAGCTGATACTGAAGCATCTGCAGCTCCAGCTCTCTTTTTTTCTTTTCCTGGGACTTCTGCTGATCCATCAGATGTTCGATGGTATCTGCCATATGATCCATGCTGCCGGAAAGCCGGGAGAGTTCATCCTTATGCTTGTCCTGAATACGCACAGATAATTTTCCTCCGGAAACCTCACGGCAGAATTCCAGCATTCTTTTAATAGGAGACATAATTCCCTGATATACCATGGCTACAATTACGATGCACAGTAAAACCAGAAACACTACAACCACAAGAATATGTTTCAGCATGGCATACACCTCTGAATTGATATAGTGGTAAGGCATGGTATATACAAACAGCTGATTCAGATTTTTATTAAAAATATAGGTCACCAGCTGATCCTCCCCATCCTCCTGGATGCTAAAGGAACTTGTTTTCTTTGGAAGCCTTTCCTGGATTTTTTTCAGAAGCTCATCGCCAGTTTTCTCCCCCAGGGCTATACTTCGGTTCCAGGAAGAGAGCACCGTTCCATCCAGATTCATATACATAATATTGGAAGAATCTGACAGTCCCACAGGCTCCAGTACTGTCTTGGAAAAGATTTTTTCTTCAATAGAAATCAGAGTGTATCCGATTACCCGGCTTTTGGAAAAATGCTCGTAAATCCTTCTTCCAAGAACCAGAATATTTCTGTCACGGTAAGTATGTGCATAAGCCCACACATCCTGGTCCTGCTCCTCAAGCTGCGACAGGATCCGGTCCACATCTTCCTGATAGAACCCGTCATAGCCCAGATCATAAAAAATATTTCCATCGGTATCATAGACAGTAATATTTTTTGCCTGGGCAGGATAGATGATTTTATTGCGGATCATGTTTTGAATCTCAAGCATCGCCTGATTCTTCTCCATATCTGTCATGTCTTTTTTTAGAAGACCTTTTTTAATCTCTTCACTAATACAGATGGAACCACACAGATACTGGTATTTCTCAATCTCACTTACCATATTCAGATTGATCATGGACAGGGTTTGGGAAATAGATGCAGAAAGCTTCTCCTGAAGTGCCGCGGAAAATATATGAAAAGAATAGCCGCTGATTCCTACCAATGGTATAATAGAAATCATCAGAAGGGCAATTACAAGTCTTGTTTTGATGCTGAATTTACGAAATCCCTGAAAATGATGTTTTTTTTCCATGGAGGTTCCTCCTGTTGCTGACCACTGACGGGTATCTGTCAAAATATTATTATTTTCATTTATTATACAGGAAAAAAACAGAATAATCTATGTAAAAGCAAAAGATGAAAAAATAATACATATATGCCGCAAGAAAATCCATATCAGATATTATTTACAAGAAAATGCTCCATAACGAGAATCGTTTTATTAATTTACGACAAAAGATTTTCGCAATATAATAGCATCATCAGGCAAACGTAATAAAACAGCCAACCAGAAGGAGGAAACACCATATGAAAAAAAGATTTGCAGCATCCGCAATGATTCTTGCCATGAGCGCAGCTACTGTACTTTCTCCGCTCACAACATTTGCGGAAGCAGAAGAACAGGAACTGAACATTGCCATTTTTCAGGGTGGATACGGAGATGCTTACTGGAATCAGATGGTAGAGCTTTTTGAAGCAAGCCATGAGGGCGTGAAGGTAAATATGACGATCAGCCCGACTATTGGTGATATTATTCGTCCACAGATCGTAGCCGGAAACGCGCCGGATTTTATCTGTCTCAACGATGGTGGTGAGGACGGCGTAATTCTTTCTTTGATTAAAGAACATGCACTTTTAAATCTGGACGATGTATTTGACGGAGAAAACTATGCTGGAACCGGTACTCTTCGCGATGACATTACAGACGGAATTCTTTCCAGTACAAAGTGTGCACCATACGGAGACGATGAAATTTATCTGGCACCATTTAACAGTGGTCCGCAGGGTCTGATCTACAACAAGACCTTTTTCGATGAGAACAATCTGGAAGTTCCAAAAACATGGGACGAGTTTTTCACACTTGGTGATACCTTAAAGGATATTGACGGACGTGCGCTTTTCACCTATCAGGGAATTTATCCGGGATACATGGAAGAAATGCTCTGGCCGGCAATTGCAAATGAGTGCGGTGAGGAAGCTCTTACCAAGATTGCCAATTATGAGGAAGGTTCCTTCAACAACGAAGGTGTGTTAAAGGCTCTTACCCATATCAAAGAAATTGCAGAGAAAGGTTATCTGTTAGAGGGTACTGTAGGTATGAACCATACAGAGTCCCAGACAGAGATGATGCTTGGAAAAGCTGCATTTATCACGAACGGAACCTGGATGGAAAATGAGATGCAGGATGCTCCAAGAGAAGAAGGCTTTGAGTTTGCAATGGCCCCGATCCCAACTGAGAACGCAGATGATGTGCATTATGTATTCGACAGCTGTGAGCAGTTCTCCATTCCGGCTGCTGCAAAGAATCCGGAGCTTGCAAAAGAATTCCTTCGTTTCCTGTACAGCGATGAATCCGTATCTGCATTTGCAGAGGCTTCCGGTGCCCTCTATGCTACCAAGAGTGCCCGTGAAGTAGCAAAAGATAAGCTGTCTACTGCAATCTATAATATGTACGGAATCTACGAAGAGGCAAATGCTTCTTCCCTGATCATGAGCTTTGCAGCAGTTCCGGCTGACTGCAAGATCAACCCGAAAGATGAGATCTTCAATCCGATCACTTCTGTTATGAACGATGAAATGACAGTAGAAGAGTGGGCACAGAACGTGGAAGCTGCTTTCGCACAGGTTCGTGCTGATATGGAAGCTGCCAACTAAACTTCATATGCCAGCCGGATAAAAACGGTAAAGCATGGAAAGGCTGCTGCACAGTGTATGCGGCAGCCTTTTGTAACCCTGAACAGATAGATTGCCAATCGGTGATGTCATCCACATTTTTCAATATTTAAATTTAAAGAGGTGAGCAAGCGTGGTAAAAAAGCCCAGATTATTTATAGCCCTGTGTACGCTTCCTGCATTGATCTTAACCATTATTTTTATGATTGTCCCTATGGTAAATGCCATTTATCTGTCTTTTACCAGTTCCACTGCACTTAGCGTAGGCTTTAACAGCAAATTTGTATTTTTGGATAATTACAGGTATATGTTCCAGGATAAGGATTTTCTTCAGGCACTGTTTAATACTCTTAAGCTGATGCTGGTAATCCCGGCTGTGACCATATTTCTAAGTCTTGTATTTGCATTTATCCTTACTCAGGGACAGCTTAAGGAAAAGTCATTTTACCGGACCGTATTCTTTTTCCCAAGTATTGTTTCCATGACTGTAGTTGGTATTGTGTGGTCCTTTGTGTTTAATCCCACAAGAGGAATTCTGAATCATATGCTGGATCTGTTCCATCTTTCCACCTGGAAACACGCATGGCTTGGAGAGGGAAAAACGGCTCTCTGGTGTATCGGTGCAGCCTTGGTTTGGCAGGCCATTGGTTATTACATGGTCATGCATGTGGCTTCCATTGATGGGATTTCCCAGGAGGTTTATGAAGCTGCTTCCATTGACGGTGCAACAGGAGTGCAGAAGTTCTTTAAGATCACCATTCCGTTGCTTCGCAGATCAATTGGAACGACCTATATACTTTCCCTGTCTGGTACTATCAACTTAAGTTTTACCCTGTCCAATGTTATGACAGGTGGTGGACCAAATGGTGCTTCCAGTGTACTTTTACAGTATATGTATACCCAGGGTATGCGAAACGCCAATTTTGGATATGCCATGGCGATTGCCATGTTTACCCTGATTCTTGCAATCGTGCTTGCAATGATTTCTAAAAAAGTATCATCTGAAAAAGAATAGGGAGGGAGACTGATGAAAACTGTAAGAACCTGGTGTATCAGGATCCTGATGATTCTGTTTACCGTTATCTTTTTGTATCCGCTTTTCTGGAATCTGATGTCTGCGTTTAAGACAAATGCAGAATATCTGACAGATCCTTATGCATTGCCCGCAGCTTTGAATCTGGATAATTTTGTGGCAGCATGGCAGAAAGCAAATATTGCCGCTTATTTTGGAAATTCCATATTTGTGACAGTGCTTTCCACTGTATTGCTTCTGCTTTTGGTCATTCCCATCTCTTATGTACTGGCAAGATACCGTTTTGTGGGCAGCAGGCTGATTTCTACGGTCTACATGGCTTGTATTTTTCTGCAGGCTACTTACATTATGATTCCTTTGTTTCTGGAATTACAGGCTGTGAACGGATTAAATAACCTGCCGGTATTATGTCTTGTTTATGCAGTTATGCAGTTTCCTTTCTGTATTTTTACCTTACAGGGATTTATGTCTGCGGTACCAAGGGATTATGAGGAGTCTGCAAGAATTGACGGTGCTACTAATATCCAGCTGTTGTTAAGAGTTATGGTGCCTCTTGCAAAACCCGGGATTGCGACCATTACGATGTTAAGTGCCATGGGCTTCTGGAATGAATATCCACTGGCACTTGTTCTTCTTACGGAAGATGCAAAGAAAACCCTTCCCATCGGTATGGCAAACTTGTTTGAGGTGCAGAAATATGCTACAGACTGGGGTGCCCTGTTTGCCGGACTTGTAATCGTTATGATCCCAACAATTATTATCTATCTCATTGGACAGAGATATCTGCTTCAGGGAATCGGTGCAGGCGGGTTGAAGGGATGAAAAAAGGAGAAATCATATGCCAACTGATCAGGAATTAATAAAAATAGTTCCCTCCTGCCGCCAGATTGCCTATCAGGCAACAGAGTTTTATGCGTTTTTTCATTTTGGAATGAATACGTATACCAATCGGGAATGGGGAGATGGAACGGAAAATCCACAAATTTTTAATCCTACAGAGTTTGACGCAGACCAGTGGGTGACTGCAGCACAAAATGCCGGCATGAAAGGCGTAATCCTTACCTGTAAGCACCATGACGGCTTCTGCCTGTGGCCTACCAGATATACCCGTCACAGCGTTGCAGCCAGCCCATGGAAAAATGGCAGGGGAAATGTGGTCCGGGAAGTGTCCGAAGCATGCCGCCGTCATGGACTGAAATTTGGAATTTATCTTTCCCCCTGGGACCGCAATCAGCCTTGCTATGGAAGTGGAAAAGAATATGATGATTACTATCTGGCACAGCTGATTGAGCTTCTCACCGGCTATGGGGATATTTTCAGTGTCTGGCTGGATGGTGCCTGTGGGGAAGGACCTAATGGGAAAAAACAGGTCTATGATTGGAATCGCTATTACGAATGTGTTCGAAAATATCAGCCAGACGCATGTATCTGTGTCTGCGGACCAGATATCCGATGGTGTGGAAATGAAGCTGGCGATGTAAGAAAATCTGAGTGGAGTGTTGTTCCTGCGCGTACAGCACTTGCAGAGAGTGTACAGGAAAGAAGCCAGCAGACCGATGATGAGGAATTCAGAATGCGCCGGATTACCAGTGATATGGAAGATCTTGGAAGCAGAAAAGCGCTTGAAGGTGAAACGGATCTGATCTGGTATCCGGCAGAAGTAAATACTTCTATAAGACCTGGATGGTTTTATCATCCAGAAGAAGATGATCAGGTGAAAAGTCTGGAAGAGCTGGTTCATATCTATATTGGGGCTGTTGGAGGAAATGCAACCTTTTTGTTAAACATTCCACCTATGCCAAACGGACTTCTTCATAAAAATGATGTTAAACGTCTGGAAGAATTTGGAAGCTGGAAAAAGAAATCTTTTGCTCATAATTTAATGAGTACAGCACATGTTTTTTCGGAAAATGAAGATCCGGCGCATCCGGCTTCCAATTTGACAAAGGATACTTTAGAAGCATGGTATCAGCCTGAAAGCAGTGAGCTGCCAGTAGAGATAACGATTTGCCTGGACGACTCATACAATTTGGGGTATCTGGTATTAAAAGAGGCTGTCTGCTATAGCCAGAGAGTGGAAAAATATGAGGTATTTGTTAAAGAAGGGGAAATATGGAACAGTATTTACACAGGAACGGTAATTGGCTATCAGAAGATCATTCCTGTTAAGGGGAAAAAAGCCAGGGAAATGAAAATTGTTTTACATGATTTCCGTGTACTTCCGCTTCTAACGTTTATTGGGATTTATCCGGAAAATACCTGAGCGGTTAAGTATTGTTTTATATTATTTCATAAATTAAATAAATAATTATTTATAAAAATACCCTTTAGGAGTAGAAATCATCCTAAAGGGTATTTTCCTCTTAAGCGATATACAGGGGAGGTGGTGGTAGTTTCTACCTTAAGAGGGAAGCATGTGGCAAGTACAACGCCATATGGTTTTCGAGTACATAATACGCTTGACGTAGAAATAAGTAAAAACTATAATTGATATAACTGAAATAAACATATGATATGCCAAAAGAAAAGGAAAAATATTATGGATGTTAACTTCGAGTATTATAAGATTTTTTATTATGTGGCAAAATACCACAATTTTACCAAGGCGGCTCAGGCGTTAAACAACAGCCAGCCTAATATTACCCGGGCCATGAATTGTCTGGAACAACAGCTGAATACCACTTTATTTATCCGTACCAACCGCGGCGTACAGCTCACTC
>NZ_QUIO01000030.1:0-54149 GCF_003480145.1 Ruminococcus sp. AM42-11
AATCCAGCGCTTACGAAGACTTATGCGTGAGGGCTCTCCCGAACGCATTAGTCGCAGTTAGCGATTAGTTCGCTGGAGCGTTGCGCCGGCGAGTGAGTAATACACATTGTCCAAATGCGTCCCTACTGAAGAACTTTTCAACACATTAAATAGCAAGTTAAGGTATTTTCTTGTATGTGAAAATAGGCTATAATATAAATAATTCAAGCAAAGTAAACGAGGTGTACTATGGGAAAATATATAATGGCATTGGACCAGGGAACTACCAGTTCCAGATGTATTTTATTTGATAAAAAGGGAAATATGTGCAGCGTAGCACAGAAAGAGTACAAACAGTATTACCCGAAGCCAGGCTGGGTGGAACATGATCCGAAGGAAATCTGGTCCTCCCAGATTTCAGTGGCTACAGAAGCCATGAGTAAGATCAGTGTAGATGCAGAGGATATTCACGCTATCGGAATCACGAATCAGCGAGAGACTACGATTGTGTGGGATAAGAAGACAGGAGAGCCGGTTTATCCGGCAATTGTATGGCAGTGTCGCAGAACAGCTGATATGATTGAGAAGATGGAAAAAGACGGCATGTCAGAGTTGGTTCGAAAGAAAACCGGTCTGATTCCGGACGCCTATTTTTCCGGAACAAAACTGAAATGGATCCTGGATCATGTAGAAGGTGCCAGAGAGCGTGCGAAGAATGGGGAACTTCTCTTTGGAACAGTAGATACCTGGCTGATCTGGAAATTGACAAAAGGGAAAGTTCATGTGACGGATTACACCAACGCTTCCAGAACCATGCTTTTTGACATCCATGAGAGAAAATGGGATAAAGAGATTCTGGAATACCTGGATATCCCAGAGTGCATGCTGCCGGAAGTGAAGCCAAGCAGTTGTATTTATGGTTATACCAATGAGAACCTGATCGGGGGCAGAATCCCAATTGCCGGGGCGGCAGGAGACCAGCAGGCAGCTCTTTTCGGACAGTGTTGCTTTGAGTCAGGTGATGTAAAGAATACATATGGTACCGGCTGCTTTATGCTTATGCATACAGGAGATAAGGCAGTAGAGTCAAAGAACGGACTTCTTACCACCATTGCAGTGAAAGCAGACGGAACACCGGGATATGCCCTGGAGGGAAGTGTTTTCGTGGCAGGTGCTGCTATTCAGTGGCTGAGAGACGAAGTGGGAATTCTGGAGAGTTCCCCGGATTCTGAGAAATATTGTCTTTCTGTGCCGGATACAAACGGTGTTTACGTAGTACCGGCTTTCACAGGTCTCGGGGCACCATATTGGGATCAGTATGCAAGAGGTGCTATCCTTGGGCTTACCAGAGGTGCAGGAAAAGCTCATCTGGTGCGTGCCACGGTAGAGTCCCTGGCCTATCAGGTACACGACGTTCTGGAAGCCATGGAGAAGGATTCTGGCATTGATCTCAGCGCCCTCCGCGTAGACGGTGGCGCCAGCGCCAATAACTTCCTCATGCAGTTCCAGGCTGACCTTCTCGACACTCAGGTAGTCCGCCCTAGCTGCATCGAAACCACCGCCCTTGGCGCCTCTTATCTTGCAGGGCTCGCCACCGGTTTCTGGAAAGACGCCTCCGAAGTAAAAAGCAACTGGCAGATCGGCCGTCAGTTCACCCCACAGATGACAGAAGAGGAGCGTAAGAAGAAGCTGAAAGGGTGGGAGAAGGCTGTGAAATGCACTTTCGAGTGGGCGAAGGATGAGGAAGAATAATAGGTTTTACACTTTACAATAAACGCTTGACTTAAAGTCCACTTTAACATGTATAATAAAGAAAATAGATCTGGCCATAGAGCGATTTCAGGTTTCCGCATATCCCCTTGCTCTATGGCCAGTCTTTCAAGAATATTTCATCATGGATAAAATCAAAAAGAATTTCGGTTTTGGCTGTATGCGTTTTTCTATGAAGGATGGCGAAGTTGACAAGGAACAGATGCGTAAAATGGTAGATGCTTTTCTGGAGCAGGGCTTCAATTATTTCGATACTGCTCACGGATATCTGGATGGAAAAAGTGAGCTCGCCCTTCGCGATTGCCTGTACAGCCTGTCGTTACTGTACTGCGGATGCCCGAAACAGATTTCCATTCCAGACCTTTTTGCCTGCATGAATGTCAAGAAGGTATTTAACGACTGCAATGCAAATTACTACTACAGCAATGTCCACACTGTACATAACGGCAAAGCCTCCGATTGTATCAAGTGCGGAAAATGCGAAAAAGCCCGCTCACAGCATCTCCCGATCAGAGATTTGCTGGAAGATGTGGCGAAGGAATTTGAGAGTGCACAGAAATAATATTTTGGCGGATCTATTTAGTTAGATCCGCCAGATTTATCTTAATTTACACGAGCGATGCTTCTGGAGCCTGTTTGAAAGATCATTCCCGCAATCTGCACACCCCACTTTGCGGTATATTTCACCCGAATTCGGTTGCCGTAGCCCGCTACGGCGCCCTCATCCTGGCGAAATCTCCCACAAATTGTGACGCACATCTTGCAGAGCATGTTTTGTCTCATTGTCAAGTTAAAAGTGATATTGCTTAAAAGGGCGGAAGCAGTTTATTCTGCCTTTTTATATTTAATATAATTCACCACCATCATGGCCAGTTTAAACGTCAGCGCATCCTCAAAAGTACGGATATCCAGCCCGAATTTCTTCTGCAGCTTCTCAAAGCGGTACACCAGTGTATTTCGGTGTACGTAAAGCTGTCTGGAGGTTTCGGAAAGATTCAGGTTATTTTCAAAGAAGGTGCGGATGGTAGTGAGTGTTTCATCATCAATAGAATCCAGAGTCTCTTCTTTGAAAAACTCATCGATAAACATCTCGCAGATCTCTACCGGCAGTTGATAAATAAGACGTCCGATTCCCAGGCGGTTATATCCGAAAACATTTTTGCCAGTATAGAAAATCTTGCCCACTTCCAGGGCAGTTCTCGCTTCCTTATAAGCATCCGGGAGCTGCTTCAGGTCATCTGCAATATTGCTGTAGGAAACCCAGGCGGAAGTCATGGCCTCTGTATTCAGCATGTCCACCAGCATATGGGCAATATCATCCAGATCGGAATAATCCTCAGAAGGCTGGAGCTCACGGAGAATAATAATTCCGGAATCGTCGATAGCAGTAATAAAATCTCTTGTCTTAGCTGCAAAAATATTACGGATGGTAGCTAGGGCATTTTCGTCCTTGCTCTGTTTGGTCTCCACCAGGAAAACAGCACGCCGTACAGTGGTTGTAATATGAAGCTTTTTCGCACGGTTAAAAGCGTCTACCTCAGAATAGGAGCCAAGGAGAAGATTCTGCATAAATACGTTTTTGTCGCTCTTTTCCATGTAAGCGGTAAGCAGGCTCTCAATCTGGCAGACAGCCAGTTCCCCGATGGTGGAAGCGGCCTCTGAATTTCCCCATACAATCAGGATATACTGAAGCTGGTGACTCTCTGTCACTTTATACAGCCGGCAGTTCATATTGGAAATACACAGCGCCTCATCTTCCTTAAATTCTTCCAGCTTCTCTTCAGATGGAAGGGCTCTGTCGCAGGTGCTGATATAAATAGTGTTATCTAAATTTACAAGGCAGAAATCCAGATGACTGATATTCTTCCAGTCTTCCAGACATTTCTGGAGAATCTGAAGTAATTTCATAGGTGTGCTCCTTTAGTAGAAAAGTAATAAAGTTTGCTCAAGGTGTGCGTACACACGAAGCGCGTCCGGCGTCTGTGGCTTGGACTTGCTAAGTGTCCGGGTGTGCATTCGCACTAAATTCGCACTGCACCTGTGGGCTTACGCTCATTAAGTGCTCATAGTATACCACAAAAAAGCCTCAGGGGAAAACCCCTGAGGCCTAACTAAATTCATCCTTCTAAATATTAGTTGCAGATAGTAAGCTCTGTCTCTTTATCGAAGAAGTGAGATTTCTCCATATCGAATGCGAATTTGATTGTATCGCCTGTCTTGGAGTTTGTACGAGGATCAACTCGTGCTGTAACCTGAGTTCCGTTTACATCGAAGTACAGGAATACTTCAGCACCAAGAAGCTCATAAACTTTAACTGTAGATGTCATTGGAACGCTTGGAGAAGCTTCGATGAACATCTGGGAATCATGAATATCCTCTGGACGGATACCAAGAACAACTGTCTTGCCAACATAACCGCCGTCTTTCAGCACTTTCGCTTTCGCTGCCGGGATAACGATGTCATACTCACCAACTTTAGCAATAAGGTCGCCGCCTTTTTCAGCAATCTGAGCGTCAAGGAAGTTCATCTGCGGGGATCCCATGAATCCTGCAACGAACAGGTTGCCTGGCTGCTCATAAAGGTGCTGTGGTGTATCAACCTGCTGAACAACACCATCTTTCATAACAACGATTCTGGTACCAAGGGTCATAGCCTCTGTCTGGTCATGTGTTACATAGATGATTGTTGCGCCCAGTCTCTGATGGATCTTGGAAATCTCAATACGCATCTGAACACGAAGCTTAGCATCCAGGTTGGAAAGAGGCTCATCCATAAGGAATACCTTAGGATTACGAACGATAGCACGTCCCATAGCAACACGCTGTCTCTGTCCACCGGAAAGAGCCTTCGGTTTACGATCAAGAAGTTTCTCAAGGTCAAGGATTCTGGCTGCTTCTCTAACAGCTTTGTCAATCTGATCTTTCGGAACTTTACGAAGTTTCAGACCAAATGCCATGTTATCATATACTGTCATATGAGGATACAGAGCGTAGTTCTGGAAAACCATTGCGATATCACGGTCTTTCGGCTCTACATCGTTCATAACCTTGTCACCGATCTTTAATGTACCACCACTGATCTCCTCAAGACCTGCGATCATACGAAGTGTTGTAGATTTTCCACATCCGGATGGTCCAACGAAGATGATGAACTCTTTGTCTTCGATTTCAAGGTTGAAATCTTTAACTGCCTGGAAACCATTCGGGTAAGTTTTGTTAATGTGCTGTAATGATAAGCTTGCCATGATTTTTCCTCCAAATTTCTCAATTAATTATTATAATCAAAATTGTTTCGATGCTTTTTTCATCTGATGTTAGTATAGCGAAAACCACCCAAAAGGGCTAGGGCAGAATCGTACAAACTTTTAAACAGTTTCTTGTCAATCTGACGAAAAAGCAGTAGCCTTTGGCGCCCGCTTCTCATTTATGAACATTCCTTGTAGTAATTTTGCATGAAAAAGCTGTTGAAACCAGTCACATTTGCATAAAAACAGGTAGTAGATGTTCAGTCCGCAGCCATGCATAGTCTCGTAATTTCCCTGACCTTTGGCAATGATCACGTCAGCATTATATAGAAGTTCTCTGGCGTGGGTACTGATCCCGTGAAGCCAGGTACCGCCTACGTCGTTTCCGTTTCCAAGTACAGGCACAACATCAGTAAGACCGCAAAATTCAGCGTCCTCCATGGTTGCGTCATTTCCAGCGGGCAGTCCGCGTACTAATGCTGTGATCCGTATATTTGGAAATATCTTTTTCAGAATCTGGATGGCAATTTTGTCCAGAACGATCTCACCGCAGTTATCGGTAATATATACAACATTCTCTGCCTTTTTCATATCCTGGCAGAATTGACGATATTCCTGTTCGTCAAGATCATCCTTGTTTTCACTTTTAATAAGAGAAAGTGCAGTTTCCTTGCTGACTTCCGGAAGCGCCGCAAAGTCGATATAGTTGCCGGTGCGGGCATAAATAAGTGCGGCTTTTAAGGGATCTTCTGAATAACGGATAGTGGAACGAAGCTCAGCTTCCAAATCCAGCATAAGCTGGTCATATTCTTTGTTGATCCGGGTGAAATCTTCCATAGGAACGCCCCAGAAGGAACAGTAGAATTTCTTCAGTTCTGTGGAGATGCTTGGAACGCAGTCGTCATCCTTTGGATGTTCAAAACGCTGGCGGATTGCTTCCATATATTGTTTTTTTCTGTCTTCGTCGTTAAAATGACGAATTTTTGCTTCCTGTTTGCGTATCTGACAGGCCATACATTTTGAATTTAATTTCATTCGTACCTCCTGAAAATAAGTTGCTGGCTAATTTTTCAATAACATTATTGAAAGATGCCAGGGCAAAAGATATTTTGACATTCACATCATTGAAAGAAACTATAATTAATGAAATGAGTGTCAAAAGGTCTTTTGGCACTCATTTGATACCCGGATTGCTACGCAGCTGCGCTGCTCCCGCAATCCTTCAAATATTCGAAATCCGCTGATTTACTGCGTAAATCGCTGCTTTCTCATCCAAGTTCAAAAGCCTTATTGTGCAAGCACGAACAGCTTTTTGACCTGTTGACACTGGTATCATAATTACTTACATTATAGCAGAAATTGTCTGACAGAACCAGAGAATGTTTGAAAAATAAAGTCACTGTTCACTGGTAACGTTCCGCGAGGCGTTTTTTGTGAACAAAGTTCACAGAAAACCCGAGAATTAAGTTTGCGCAGCAAACGCTACTTCTTGTGCTTGTCACAAGAAGGTTCGTCTTTCTGTGCTTCGCAAAGCGCGTTACTGCGAACGGAGCGAACAGTAACAAAATAAACTTGTACGTTATTTGAAAGGTTGTATGTCATAAAATGTATTATAGAGAGAAAATAATATAGAAAAACGTTTAATTAGACGAAAAATATAGTGATAATCCATAAAAATCAAGTATATAATCTATAAAAAAAGCTGAAAAAAATAAATAGTATTTACAAAATCCATTTGACGTGCTACTATCAGTTTAAAGATAAGTAAAACGATTAACGAGAAACCAGTAAACTAAAAGAAAAACATGGAATTAATCCGGTTTTTTATTTTTTACAAAGAAGATTAAACGATTAATTAAAATCGGCAAAGGCAGGTGCAAATATGAAAAAACACTTGAAACAGTTGGATCTGAAGAGAATCCGGATCACAGACAGTCTGTTTGGGGAATATGTGAATAAAGTAAGCGAGAAGATCATTCCCCATCAGTGGAAAATTCTCAATGACCAGCTGGAAGATTCAGAGCCTACCTATTGTATCCATAATTTCCGTATTGCCGCAGGTGAAGAAAAGGGAGAGAGAAAAGGAGTTGTTTTCCAGGACACAGATCTTTACAAATGGCTGGAAGCGGTTGCCTACACCATAGCAGGTGGCCGTGGGGAGCATCTGGAAGAGCTGGCAGATCAGGTTATTGATCTGATAGGGAAAGCACAGGAACCAGATGGATATCTGAATACTTATTTTTCCGTAAATGCCCCTGCGAAGAAGTGGACCAATCTGGTGGAGGGCCACGAATTGTACACAGCCGGACATATGATCGAAGCTGCTGTTGCTTATTACCAGGCTACAGGTAAGGAGAAAATCCTTAATATTGCAAAGAAAAATGCAGATCTCATATGCAGGGTGTTTGGTACAGGAAAAGGCCAGAAACGAGGTTATCCGGGACATCAGGAAATTGAACTGGCCCTGGTGAAGCTTTACCGGGAGACCGGAAAGAAGATTTATCTTCAGCAGGCCAGGTATTTTATCCAGGAGAGGGGCAGGAATCCTAATTATTTGCAGGCAGAAATTGCGGGAAGAGGACATCCGGAATTTTTTCCGGAGTTCGAGAGGTACGATCTGGAATATTCCCAGGCTCACAAGCCTCCTGTAGAGCAGGATGAGGCAGTTGGACATGCAGTAAGGGAAATGTATATGTGCTCCGCAATGGCTGATCTGGCCGGAGAAGATGCCGATTCAGGGCTTATGGAAGCTTGCAGCAGAATTTGGGAGAACATGACGACACGGCGGATGTACATTACAGGAGGAATCGGAAGCAGCGGCTTCCGCGAGCGGTTTACTACAGATTACGATCTTCCAAACAGTACCAACTATTCTGAAACCTGCGCATCTATCGGTGTGATGATGTTCGGGCAGAGAATGGCAGCCATCACAGGAGATGCTTCTTATTATGACTATGTAGAGAAAGCGTTGTATAACACTGTGATTGCAGGAATCAATATTGCAGGAGACCGGTACTTTTATGTAAACCCACTTGAGGTGGTTCCGGAATTTTGCACAGAGCACACTTACATGGAGCATGTGAAACCGGTAAGGCAGAAATGGTTTGGAGTTGCCTGTTGCCCGCCAAATGTGGGAAGAACCCTTGCTTCTTTGGGACAGTACATATACGCAGAAGATGAGGAAGGGGTTTATATTAACCAGTTTATCTCCTCTACAGCAGATACAGAAATCAAAGAGAGCCGTATGAAGATAAAAATGGATTCCACGCTTTTGCAGGATGGAAAGGTTCAGCTCCAGGTGCAGTCGTCCGGACCAGGAATCCTGAACATCCGCATTCCCTGGTACAGTGAGAAATGGGAATGTGTGCAGAATGGAATTTCCATAAAAACGCAGCCTGACAAAGGCTATCAGAGGCTTTGCATTTCACCGGGAGACACACGGATCAGTATTGATTTCCATGTGGTTCCCAGATGGATGGGAGCCAATGACCAGGTGAGGGCAGATGCAGGAAAAACAGCCCTGATGAAAGGTCCGCTGGTGTATTGCCTGGAGGAAAAAGAAAACGGCAGATTCCTTTCAGAGATTTTTGTAGAAGAGAACACTTCGATAGAAGAAAACGCTCCCGCAGAAGAACTGGTAGGAAATGTTCCAACTCTTTCCTATAAAGGAATACGTGTAAGAAACAAAGGTGCAGACGGCGAAAATCAGTTGTACGGAAGTGTAGAGCTGGAAAAAGAAGAAGTTTCTCTGCGGGCCGTTCCGTATTGTATGTGGAACAACCGGGGACAGGGGGAAATGCTTGTATGGCACAAGCTGCGGATATGACAGTATTACAGATTAACTTTAAAACAGTAAATGTTTACAGCGGCCAGGCAAAGCCGTTATAATAAGATTAAGAAAAGGAGAAGTAGTATGAAGAAAAAACAGTTATTGGGGATTTTACTTGCAGGTACAATGATGGTTGGAGCAGCAGTTCCGGTTTTGCAGCAGATGGTGACAGAGTAAAGATCACATATGCACAGTGGGGAAATGAAACTGAGACAGCAGCTACACAGGCAGTTGCTGATAAGTTCAACAGCGAACAGGACAAGATCGAAGTAGAAGTAGTGAAGATCGATCACGATACCTACGTTACCAAGCTGAATGCCATGGCTACAGCTGGTGAGCTTCCGGATACCGGTATTATGAGTGAGGCCGGCGTGCTGAAATTTGCAGAGAACGGACTTCTTGCAGACATCAGCTCTATGTATGGTGAAGGCGATGCCAAACCTCTGGATTGTCTGACATTCCGTTACGACGGCACACCAGTTGCATATTCTGCAGCAAACGAAGTTCTGAACCTTTGGTACAACAACGATCTTCTGAAAGAGGTTTGTGAGAAGCAGGGAATCGATCCTTCAGAGGTGACTCCTCCGGCAGATGCTGAGGATGCATGGGATTGGGATACTTTTGTCCAGACAGCACAGAAGCTGACTCTGGATATCAATGGAAAGAATGCTTTGGATCCTGATTTTGATCCGGACAATGTAGATATTTACGGATGTACCATTAACACACTGCCATGGCAGCTGGAAGTATGGGCAAAATCCAATGGCGGCGGATATTACAGCGAAGATGGCTCTGAATGCACCATTGACTCTCCGGAAACGGTAGAAGCACTTCAGAGAATCGCAGATCTGTCAGACGTTTACCACTGCGCACCTCCTGTAACAAGTGCTGCTAATGCTCTGGAATCCTCCCTTGGAAGCAAAAAGGTGGTTATGGCAACAGACGGTGCATGGAACGTCGGCACCTTCCTTGGACCAAGCGCTGATTTTGATTACGGTGTAGGTGTTCTGCCTTACATGAAAGAAAAAGTTACTATCTGTACTGGTGGACCAAACGTGGTATTCTCCACAACAGAGCACCCGGAAGAAGCTATGGAATGGCTGAAATGGTATTATCAGGAAGAGAATTCCTGGTCCCTGATCGAGGCTGGAACATGGATGCCGATCCTGGATTCCTGGTACACAGATCCTGAGAAAACAGATAAATGGATCAGCAACCCGAACTATCCGGATAAAGACATGTACAAGAGCGCAGTTGTGGATTATGCTATGAACAACGCACAATCTACCTCCTGGTATTATGTAAACGGAACTGAAGAGTTCAACGCCACACTTGATTCTGTATTCTCCAGCGTATGGGCTGGTGAGGAGACCATGGAAGAAGCGATTAACGAGAACCTGGAAGAGCTTCAGGATATCTTTGCTGAGAACAATGGCTGATCGGAGCTGTTCATACAGGCTCTAGAGCTGGTTATTTTATAGCAAAATAGTGAACGAAACAGTTACTGATAATAGGTAACATGAAGCAGCAGTGAAAATCTGCTGAAAAATAGGAAAAGCAACTGGACTGACCGGTTACTGTCCAAGGATATTATTTCATATTACTGACAGATACCGGTCAGCTCCCTTTTAAGAGGTGCGGGCATGAAAGCAAATAAGAAAAACAAAATAAAAGTGACATCAAGGGCCGGTAGAAAAGAAGAAAGGACCGCTTATCTCTGTCTGATACCGGCATTCCTTGGAGTAAGTCTGATCAGTTATCTGCCGACACTGGCAGTATTTGTTTTAAGCGTATTTAAGTGGAATGGTCTTTCCTCACCGGAGTTTGTAGGTCTGGAGAACTTCCAGCGTATTTTTACAAAAGATATTTATTTCGCAGATTCTATAAAAGCGACAATTTTGTACGCTCTTCTGGCTGTGGTAGGCGCTATTATCTATTCTCTTCTGGTAGCCCTGCTTTTGAATATGAAAATATGGGGACGGACATTATTCCGTTCTGTTTTCTTCATTCCATACCTTTTGCCTGCAATCGGTGTTTACAAAGGATGGCAATGGTTATATGAAGGTAACTTCGGACTTTTTAACTTTGTCCTTCGAATGGTGGGACTGAAACCTCAGAGATTCCTGGACAGTCCGAGTCAGGTAGTACCTTCCCTGGTAGTAATTGCAATCTGGACAAGCGGCAACCTGATCGTGGTTTTCCTTGCAGGACTTCAGAATGTACCGCGGGTTTACATGGAAGCAGCGGAAATTGATGGTGCAAATGCATGGCAGCGCTTCTGGAACGTTACCATTCCAAGCATTTCCCCGATTATTTTTTACAACGTGCTGACTGCCCTGATCACACACCTGCAGGTTATCAACCCGGCGCTGGCTCTTACAGATGGCGGCCCAGGAAAAAAGTCCATGTTTATGTCCTATGTTATTTATCTTTATGCATTTAAGAAAAACAAACTGGGATATGCAGCTGCTTATTCTGTGATCTTCTTTATCCTGGTTGGAATTTTTACGGCAGTACTCTTTAAGACGCAGAAAGAACAGATTTTCGGAGAGGGGGAATGAGAAATGGCTGGAAAAATGGCAAGCAGAAAGAAAAAAGAAAAAGCCTTTAATGTTCTGGCGTTTTTCATTGTACTGATTCTGGCTGCATTGGTACTTCTTCCCATCTGGTGGATTTTCCGTTCTTCCCTGATGAGCACGGCAGCATTGAATGAATATCCGCCTTCCTTTATTCCTCATGAGTGGCTCTGGTCAAACTATTCCAAAGCGCTGGAGACTTTTGAGTACTGGACTTATTTTAAGAACACATTCACCATTATCATTCCGGCAGTTACCTTTGGTACCATCACTGCGATTTTTTGCGGATATGCCTTTGCAAGACTTCGTTTCCGCGGGAAAAAGCTGATCTTCAACATCTGTGTTGGCACGATTCTTCTTCCGGGAATGGTAACCTTGATTCCTCTGTATATTTTCTGGACAAAGGGAATGGGACTGGGTGATACATATTGGCCGTTGATCTTGCCGTTCTTAACAGGTGGTGGCTTTTTCAACATTTTCCTGATCCGGCAGTTTCTGATGACGATTCCAAAGGAACTTGATGAGGCGGCTTCCATTGACGGTGCTGGAAGAATGAGAATCCTATGGACAATTCTTGTTCCTTCAATTAAACCGGCGGTAGTTGTAGTTGGAATGATGCTGTTCATCCAGATATGGAACGACCTGCTTCAGCAGATCATTTACATTAACAGCATGAGCAAATTTACCTTTGCCATTGCGCTGACCAACTTTACCGGCTCATTCGGAACTAACTGGCCGGTGGCACTGGCAGCCACGTTTATGACAATCCTTCCTGGTATTGTGATTTATATCTTCGGGCAGAAGAGCTTTGTGGAAGGAATTGTGCTGACTGGTATGAAAAATTAAATTATAACAATATTAACATTTTCAGGCAGGGCGGTGGTCCTGCCTGTACGAAATTTAAAATGAGGATGTAAAAAGCCTCTTTTTCAAACACGCTCTAAGACAATGCTTTGTGGGGTGTATGAAGAGGCTGTAATCAGGCAGTAATTTTGAGGAAAAGCATATGAGACTGACAAAAAGATTCATGGACTGGTATCAGGGAAATAATGATAAGGAGAAAGAGACGCCAAAGGGCGGTGTGAAGAGAGTTGGTTATGTACTCTGGAATTACGCCGGCAGACTGGTTGGGGCAAATGTGCTGTTCCTTTTGTGCTGTATTCCAATCGTGACGATTCCGGCAGCTCTGTCAGCACTGAACCGTTATCTTTCGGCGATTTACCGGGTAGGATATGGTTTTTCCCTGGAGGATTACTGGAAAGAATTTAAGTCTGATATTCTGAAAAATCTTCCGGCGGGAGTGCTCACCGGCGCTCTGGGATTCTATTCCTGTTATCTGCTCAGTCTTGCTGGAAATTTCGGCAAGGGAACTACCCATGATGTGCTGATTGGGTGTGGGATTGGTGTAATGATCTTTGCCATACTTATTGGTGGATATTATTTTGTAATGTCCGCTATGTTAGACCTTGGCGTGGGGGTATTGCTGAAAAATACATTTCTCATTATGGTATTGGAATGGAAGCTGAGTATGGTGATCGTAATCACTGTGGTAATTGCCGGCGGAATTTTGCTGGCACTGGCACCATATTCTCTGTTTCTGCTGCTTACGATCGGCGTTTCTTTTCCGCAGATGGTGATATATGCCTGTGTGGACAGGGCCGTGGAGCGAAGGGTGCTGCAGCCCTTTGAAAAATTACAAAGTAGAAGAGCAGGGGAGTAGAGATGGCGATTGTGGCTGTGAATAAAATATGATAAGATTGTGATAGAAAGAATTAATAAAAAAACCGGAGGGAGAAGTTCCATGCCGACCATAAAAGAAATTGCAAAAGCCTGTAACGTATCAGTTGCGACTGTTTCCAATATTATAAATCATAAAGGCAGCGTTGGTGATGCCACCAGGGAGCGTGTAGAGAAGGTGATTCGCGAGATGAATTATACGCCTAATTATGTTGCCAAAAATCTGAAAACCAAAAACACCAGAAGTATCGGTGTTATTGCAGAAGATATGACAGTTTTTGCTCTTCCTGATATTATCGACGGCATTACGGAATACTGTGAGGAAGCTGATTACCAGATTCTTCTTGTAAATCTCCGTCTTTATAAGAAATTCCAGGATAATTATTACCGTGATAACCGTCACAAAGAAATTGTACGTCAGGAGTTCCAGAAGCTTCTGGCAAAGCAGGTCGAAGGAATTATTTATGTGGCTGCCCATGAGCGCCTGATCGATATTATCCCAGAGGATCTGCCCATTCCAACGGTAGTTGCTTATGGCTTTACTGGCAGTGGGAAAATCCCATCTGTAGTGGTGAAGGATATCAAAGGTGCCCATGATCTGGTCAGTTATATTGTTTCCAGAGGACACAGGAAAATTGGTGTTATCGCAGGTAAGAAGGAGAGTATTCATACCCAGTCCCGTCTGGAGGGCTACCAGAAGGCTTTGTTCGAAGGAGGGATTCTCTATGATCCGGATATGGTCACTTATGGTGACTGGGATCGGCAGAGTGGTTATGAGAACACAGATATCCTTTTGGAAAAGGGTGCAACAGCTATTTTCTGTATGAATGATTTCATGGCTGGTGGAACCTATGACCGTTTGGAAGAGCTTGGGCTTCATGCTGGGAAAGATGTGGCTGTGGCTGGCTATGATAACCGTGAAATGGCATGCTATGAAAAGCCGCCGCTTACTACCATGGCTCTTCCTCTTCATGATATTGGCTATAAAGCCTGTCAGATCATTATTGGGATTCTGACAAAAGAAGAAGTGGAGTTGGATAATGGAAATTGCTTTGTGGAGTGTATTCCTTGTATTCGGGAGTCGGTGAATGCGGTGGAGGCATAGAGAACGGTATTTGCTATTTAATGTGCTGAAAAGTTCTTCAGGAGGGACGCATTGTCCAAATGCGTCCGGAATAACGACCAGCACATTAAATAGCAACTTTTTTAAGAAATCGCAGCTTCAGCGAATGCAGTTGTAACCAGGTTTTCACAATCTGCCCTGTCAGATAATTCTCCTGCACTCTCCAGAATATCCTGCAAAAGTTCAAAACTATCTTTTTCGAATATCAGATTCTCTTTCCAGGTATCTTGCTCATAATAACGCTTGACAATTGCGGTAAGAGTATCCATATCTGTTTCCGGGAATTGTGGGGAAATCACCTGCGCAATTTCCTCAAGGGAATGGCTTTGTACATAGTCCATGCCTTTTTGAAGGGCGTTTGTGAAGCTCTGGATAATCTGTGGGTTTTCGTTAAGAAAGCTGGTCTTTGCACTGTAGGAAGTATAGGGGACATAGCCGGAATCCACGCCCAGAGAAGCCACTACATAACCTTTTCCTTCTCTTTCCAGGGCAGTTGCAGAAGGCTCAAATTCAACAGTAAAATCTGCTGACATGTCGCCAGTAAATGCAGCTGCAGTGGAACCAAAATCAATACTCTGGTCGATTTCCAGATCCGACGCCGGATCAATATTATGATTCTTTAAAATGTACTCAAATACCATTTCCGGCATGCCACCCTTACGACCACCAAGAACTCTCTTATCTCTCAGCTCATCCCATGTGAAATCCGGCATTTCTTCTCTTGCCACAAGGAAGTTTCCAGCCCTCTGGGTGAGCTGTGCGAAATTCACAACCGGATCAGTGGCTCCTTCCTGATAGGCATAGATAGATGCCTCGGCCCCCATAAATCCAATATCAGCTTCTCCGGAAATGACAGCAGTCATAGTCTTATCCGCACCAAATCCTGTGACAAGTGTCAGATCCAGCCCTTCCTCTGCGAAATACCCTTCTTCAATCGCCACATATTGCGGTGCATAGAAAATTGAATGCGCCACTTCGTTTAAGGTAACCTTTGTAAGCTCCTCTTTTGATTCTCCATCCTTTGCAGCAAAGACTGTGGCTGGCAGTGCAGTTACTGCAAGAATCACAGCTGCTGCCAGTGAGATCCATTTTTTATTCTTCATACAGAGACTCCTTTTTGACTTCTGCTGTTAGGATATGCAAAATATGGGAAAGATGTTCGTAATAAGTATATTGCAAAGCTTAAAAAGAGGGTCGAGAAAAGTTATTTACCTGCCTTTTCTGATAAAATTTGTAATTGGATTTTTAACTTTCCTAACAGTTAAAAAATATGAAATGTATTTAACAACAATTCAATTGTGCTTATCTGTCAATTCTGCTATGCTTTAATCACAAAAGCTTTTGGAATTTTAACCGAATAAGTTGCGAAGCAGCATTCGGTTATGAGCAAGTAGCGAAGCGGACCTGGAATATCCGCTTGACTCAGGAGAAAAATATGATGAATATTGGAAATGTGATTAAAAAATATAGAAAAGAATTAGGTTACACGCAGGAAGAAATGGCAAAACGTCTGGGAGTAACCACTCCGGCGGTGAATAAGTGGGAAAATGGGAACTCCAATCCTGATATTGAATTGTTAGCTCCTATTGCAAGATTACTGCATATTTCCCTTGATACCCTGTTGTCTTTTCGCGAAAATCTGACTGACCTTGAAATCGAAGAGATGATCCACAAAATGGACAAAATGTTTTCTGAGGAAGGCTTTGAGAAGACTTATCAGTGGGCTGTAAATACCATAAAAGAATATCCAAACTGCAATCTGCTGATCTGGCAGATTGCGGTAATGCTTGATTCGCGCCGGATCATTGGCATGTGCGAGAATCCGGACAGGTACGATGAGCAGATCAATTCCTGGTACGAAATGGCGCTGAGTGATAAAGATGAAAAAATTCAGCACTATGCAGCTGATTCCCTGTTCGGCTTCTATTTGCGAAAAAAGAATTATGAAATGGCAGAAAAATATTTAAACTATTTTTCCGATTATGATCCCATGAAAAAGGTGAAGCAGGGACAATTATATATGAAGCAGGGGAAAAAAGAAGAGGCATTTGAGATGCTGGAAAAGGCTGTTTTTTCAGAGTATACCACCTTGAATTTGGCTTTTGGAATCATGATTACTAAGGCTCTTGAGGAAAAAGACCATGGATACGCAAGGTTTCTGGCAGAGAAAATGTGTACATTAGCTTCAGGATTTGATATGGGAAAATATAATGAATGTGCAGCAATGTTGAATGTTGTGACCGCAGAGAACAATGTGGAGGGCACTTTCCAGGTTGCAAAGCAATTGCTGAACAATGTGGATACCATATGTGATTTTCAGGAATCCCAATTATACAAACATATGAAATTCCAGGAAGTTGAAAATCCATATACGGAAGAAATGAAAAAAGAATTGCTGGAAGGCTTCAGAAACGCAGAAGAGTTTGCTTATATGAAAGAATACGAACCCTGGAAAAAATTGTTATCAGGGAATTAAAATTATGATATTCAAAAGCCTTATCGTGCAAGCACGATAAGGCTTTTTGACCTTTTGACACTGGTATCAAAATTATTACTTTCCTCAAAATGGTTGTATATAAATAAAGAACGATGTATAGTATTTGCAAGGTTTTTCTTTTATTCCAAATCATGAATATGCTCATGTGGTAAACAGAGTATAGAAAGAACACACTTCAGAAAGGGAGTTTTATTATGGAAAAAACAATTCGTGAATTAACCGGGGATTTATTAGCAGCACCATCCGCTTGTAAAGAGATCAAAGACGCAGCACAAAATTATCTGGATGCTGTTGGAACGGAAAAAGAAGCAGATGCAGCCAAAGCATACGTTGCAGAGATGGAAGCGGATATTATGCCTATCGAGGGATTGATTTCCTTTGCTGAGTCTGATATGGGAGCTAAGGTTTTTGGTGCAGATGGTGTGAAAAATGTTTTGCTTCACGCAAAAGAGCGCAAAGCCGCAGGCGAAAAATACTGTGATTGTCCGGCATGTGCTGCATGCGAGGCACTGCTTGCGAAGAAAGAGGAGATTTAACCGAATAAACTGCGGCGCAGTTATTCGGTGTAGAGCTACGTAGCGAAGCGGACCTGGAATATCCGCTTGACAATAAAGAAAAATCGGGAGCAGGACCTTACAGCATGTTCGTGAGTGAGGGTAATTGGAGAAAAATCCGGAAATCAAGTTCAGATACAGACATTTGAGGAGTGACAACAATGGAAACAATCACAAGAGACGAGGCTTTTTCATTATTAAAAAAATACAACAAGGATCCATTTCATATCCAGCATGCATTGACTGTGGAAGCTGTCATGAAATGGTATGCAAACGAACTGGGATATGGAGAGGATGCTGAATACTGGGGAATCGTAGGGCTTCTTCACGACATTGATTTCGAGCTTTATCCGGAAGAGCATTGCCTGAAAGCACCGGAAATGCTTCGCGAGGCAGGGGTAGGCGAAGATGTGATACACAGTGTGGTATCTCACGGATATGGAATAACCGTAGGCTGCGGTGTAACGATTGATGTAGCACCGGAACAGGAGATGGAAAAAGTGCTTTTTGCAGCAGACGAACTTACCGGATTGATCTGGGCAGCAGCTTTAATGCGTCCGTCTAAGAGCACTAAGGATATGGAACTGAAATCCCTGAAGAAAAAGTACAAAAGCAAAGGTTTCGCAGCAGGCTGCTCCCGGGAAGTAATTGAGCGCGGTGCGCAGCAGCTTGGTTGGGAACTGGAAAAACTTCTGACCATGACACTGCAGGCAATGGCAGCCAGTGAAGATACGATTAATGCGGAGCTGGAAAATGCCTGAATGTTGTTTTACAATCGAATGAATTACTATGCAGTATATCAGTCAACTATGGTATACTGCATCATTTCATAATGTAATCTGCATCCTTCTGTAATGTCAAATGGCAGAAGCGCTCTTGCTACCAGCTTCAGTTCTTCCTCGGGAAGATCTGTCCTGCGCAGATGGGCGTAGTCGCCGTCAATAGATTCTACAATATAATCACAAATTAACATAGAAATTATCCCTCCGGTTTGTATTATTTATATGCTTATAGAATACCACAGAGAAAAACGTTTTTCAAACACCAATTCAGGTGCTATAATAGAATTCACAGATGAAAAAATTATCAGTGAATAGTAACAGGAAATGAGGTATCAAAAATGTCAGCATTAACAATCAGCCCGGAGGATGAAAAAAGAGTAAAAGGAATGGGCTTTCTGAATAACAGAGGAACCGATCTGTTTTCTGCAAGAGTTCTCACGACAAATGGAAAAGTAACTGCAGCACAGCATCGCTGTATGGCAGATGCAGCAGAAAAATTCGGAAACGGTGAGCTTTTGTATACCACCAGACTCTCTGTGGAAATCCCAGGAATTCCTTATGACAAGATTGAAGAATTTCAGAAATTTATAGCGAAAGAAGGCCTGGTAACAGGTGGAACAGGGGCAAAGGTACGTCCTGTAGTGTCCTGCAAAGGAACCACCTGTCAGTATGGACTTCTGGATTCCTACGCAGTATCAGAAGAAATTTACAGACGTTTTTATGAAGGTTACAGGGAGGTTGCACTTCCGCATAAATTTAAGATTGCAGTGGGTGGCTGTCCGAATAACTGTGTGAAACCAGACCTGAATGATGTAGGAATTATTGGACAGAGAATTCCAAATGTCAATGCAGATGTATGTAAAGGCTGCAAGAAATGTGCCATTGAGGCTGCCTGTCCAAACAAAGTGGCAAAGGTGGTTGATGGGAAGATTCAGATTGACAAAAACATATGTAAAACTGCGGCCGCTGTGTTGGAAAATGTCCGTTCCATACCATTGAGGACGGCGCTTACGGCTATAAGATATACATAGGTGGACGCTGGGGTAAAAAAGTATCTCAGGGAAAAGCCCTTGGCCGGATTTTTACATCCAAAGAAGAAGCCCTGGATGTAATTGAAAAGGCCATTCTTTTCTTCCGTGACAATGGAATAAAGGGAGAACGTTTTGCGGAGACTATTGAGAGAATTGGCTTTGAAAATGTGGAGAAGCAGCTGTTGGAGCAGCTGTGAAAAGACGTTACCCGGGAGAGTCATTACAATTGGTGGAAATGCTCTGCACAGATAAAATAGAATTTGGAGGAAATATAACATCTATGAATACAAGAGAACAGATCCATGCATTATCTGAGGAAATGCTTGAAAATCTTGGAAAGCTGGTTGCCGTTGATTCCCAGCTTGGCACCCCGTCAGAGGGGAAACCTTTCGGAGAAGGACCGGCAGAGGCACTTGAGATCGGGCTTGAAATTGCCAGAGAGCTTGGTTTTAAAACCGTAAATCTTGATAATTACTGTGGTTACGCCGAAATGGGAGAAGGCGAAGAAATCGTAGGTATTGCAGGTCATCTTGATATTGTACCTGTAGGTGGTGACTGGACCTACGATCCATTTAAGCTGACACGAGATGGCGACCATGTATACGGACGTGGAACTACAGATGACAAAGGACCTGTAATTGAAGCTCTCTATGCGATGAAACTTCTAAAGGATTCCGGTGTGAAACTGAACAAAAGAGTCCGTCTGATCATGGGATGCAATGAGGAGACCGGTTCCAAATGTATGGCACATTATAATGAGGTAGAGGAAGAGTTATCCTGCGGCTTTACACCTGATGCAAATTTCCCATGTATTCATGGTGAAAAAGGCTATATGTCCATGATGGCATATTCCAAAAATACCAGAATTATCTCCATGAATGGTGGCTTTGTTTCCAACGCAGTATGCGATAACTGTACCACTGTGATTCCGGCAGAAGCTGGTCTTAAGGAGAAACTGGAGCAGATGCTTTCCGAAACAAAACTGCAGGAATATAAAGTTACGGAAACCGAAAACCAGATCACCATTTATGCAAAAGGCGTACCGGCTCATGCCAGCACCCCGACACTTGGTATCAACGCAGCAGGTGTTACCATGGAATGTCTTGCAAAGGCAGGCTTTGAAGACGATTTTGTTAAATTTTATAATCAGCACATTGGAACTGCCTGTGATGGCTCCGGTGTTGGCCTTAAAATTGCCGATGAATTTGGTGAGCTGACCTTCTGCAATGGAATCGTAAAAACAGAGAATGGTGTGATTTCCTGCACCATCGACATCCGTGTACCTGTAACCTTCAAAAAGGATGATATTCTGAATCGTATAGAGGGTAATCTGGAAGATGAAAATGGCCGTATTGAGGTGGGGGAAATCGGTAATCCGTTGTTCTTCCCAAGAGAATCTCCGCTGGTAAATGCCCTGTACAAGGCTTATGTGGATGTGACTGGCGACACGGAGAACAAACCAATGGTAATTGGCGGTGGTACCTATGCCAAATCTCTGAAAAATATTATTGCATTTGGTCCGGAAAAGCTGGGTGTGGATTATCGTATTCACGGTGCAGATGAGTTCATTCTTGTTTCCGAGATGGAAGAGGCTGTGGAAGTGTATATGGAAGCAATTAAGAATTTGTTAGCAATTTAACCAAACCCAACAAGTTTAAATATAAAAATAAAAGAAGAAGTCCTCGAATGTTTCTGGCATCCGAGGGCTTTTTTACGTGATCAGGAAATTACTTTGTAATACTTCTTAAAAAAATGTCAATATCTGTATCAGAAATGACAATACCCGAATCGTTTTTTTATTGAAGAATGGCTATACGGCTGTCTGTATTGCCAGTCCACTGGCTTAGTTCGGTGCGTGTGCATTTCTGATCCCTTGCTATTACAGGATGATGAAAGACAGCGCACAGACTGCTTAAATTGTGGACTCCATATTGACTTGAAAAAACAGATATTTCTCGGTATTATTATTGGGAATATCTGTTTTTTTGTAAGAAAAATCGAAGAAAGATAATTTTTATACGGTTATGTCATTCGATGATAGCTGTTTAGAGGAAAAGGGAGAAATTTAAAATGAATGAAATTATAAAAAGTTTATATAATAGAAAATCCATGCGCGTATACGAAGAAAAGTCCATTCCGCAGGAGATGAAGAAGGTCATCCTTGAAGCCGCAGCCCAGGCGCCTACAGCAGGTTGTCAGCAACTTTATACTATTTTGGACATTACAGATGAAGAATTGAAAAAGGCTTTATCTGAGACCTGCGACTACCAGCCATTTATTGCGAAAGCACCTATGGTACTGGTATTCTGTGCTGACTGCAAGAAGTGGTATGATGCATATCTGGAAGCTGGCTGTGAGCCAAGAAAACCAGGTATAGGAGACCTTATGCTTGCGGTGACAGACACGGCAATTGCCGCACAAAATGCAGTTGTGGCAGCGGAGAGCTTTGGTATCGGTTCCTGCTACATTGGTGATATTATGGAAAATTATGAGAAACAAAGAAGACTTCTGAACCTGCCTGATTATGTTTTTCCAGCTGTTATGCTGGTATTTGGCTGGCCCACCCAGCAGCAAAAGAATCGCTCTAAACCCCAGAGATGTGCACAGGAACATATTGTCCATGAGAATACCTACCGCAGTATGGACGACACTGAACTTCGCGAAATGTTGAGTCACCAATACAAAAATTCCACCTTCGAAGACTGGTGCAAAGCCTTCTGCAAAAGAAAATATAATTCCGATTTTTCAAAAGAAATGACACGGTCGGTGGGGGAATATCTGAAGCAGTTTGAGTGAATATTGCAGTTTTTAGAATTACTTATATCAGGGAAAAGGAGAACAATAGGATGTTCAGAATTGGAATAGCAGAGGATGATCCCTCATTCCAGAAGACAATTTCCGAATATATTGAGCGTTACAAAAAAGAAACAAATATAGATATCCAGGCGTCTTTTTTTCAAGATGGAAATGAATTGGTATTTAAATACGAACCCATATATGATGTTCTTTTACTGGACATTGAAATGCCAAAAATGAATGGTATGGATGCTGCCAGAGAAATCCGAAAAAGGGATCAAAGAGTGCTGATTATATTTATAACCAACATGGCGCAATATGCAATCAATGGTTACGAAGTGGGTGCCTTGGACTTTGTCCTGAAGCCTATAAAATATTTTTCTTTTTCTATGAAACTGGAAAAAGCCCTGAAGTCTGTGAAAGGCCAGGAGTCTGTTAATATTCTGTTGGAATACAAAGACGGGATGAAAAAAGTGTCCTCCGATGAGATTGTTTATGTGGAGATTCGTGATCACTGGCTGCATATTTTTACGGTAGATGAAGAATATCAGCTTCTTTCTACCCTGAAAGAATTTGCGGCAAAATTGGCAGACTATCATTTTATCTGCTGCAGCAGTTCCTTTTGCATTAACATGAAATACGTCACAGATTTTCAAAAGGATATTATAACCTTGAATGATAAAACAGAATTAAAAGTCAGCCGATCGAAGAAAAAAGAGGTAAAACAGGCATTACTTGATTATTACAAAGGAGGGCTGCGCTGATGGTATCAGAAATTTTATCCCAAATTCCCATATACATAGGACATGCATTTTTTTCAATCAACGTGTTCCCAATCATACTGTTATTTTCAATTGGCATTCAGAAAAGAAAACACTTTGCATGGCGAATTGTCCTTGGCTTTCTGATATCCGTATGTTGTTCTGCGCCCTTTTCTCATGGGCTTTTTACATACATCATGCAGTTTACCTTGTTTGTATTCAGCAGTTATTTTGCATACGAAATTTCCTGGAAAGAGGCTTTGTATAGCGTTACATGTGCCTATGCAGTACAGCATATCAGCTATTGTGTATATCTGATTTTGTTTCGACCAGTTCATGGAATACCGGTTTATGCACCGGCATATATTGTGTGTGCAGTGTGCATTGCACTTTTGCTGTACTGGTTTATCGGAAGAAAATTACCTGAAAATGGACATTATGATGTGGATATTCGTTTCTCTATGATGTCGTTTTTCCTTATTATCATGCTCGCTCTGGGGCTTAGTATTGCAGCAGATACCATGTTTAATGCAGAAGAAAATAATCTCTATTACCTATGTAAAGCATACGATCTGATTTGTTGTCTGTTTGTATTATGGGAACAGATGGATTACAAAAATAAATTGAATAAACAGAGAGAGCAGGATCTGGAAAAACAGGTTCGGCTGAAACAAAAGGAATTGTTCCGGCTGAGACAGGATGATGTGGAGCGGATCAATCTGATCTGCCATGATCTAAAAAAACAGCTGGAGCCACTGAAGCTTTTCTCAGATGAAGAACAGCAAAAAGCATACTATGAACAGGTGTGTAAAACTATCCAGTCTTATGATTCTCAAGTGGAAACCGGAAGTAAAGTTCTGGATACTTTGCTGTCCCAGAAAAGACTGGTATGCATGAAAAATAACATAGAATTAACCTGTGTGGCAGACGGGAAGAAAATGGATTTTATATCTGCTGTGGATTTATATACTATTCTTGGAAATGTAATTGACAACGCAATTGAGAGTGTACTTATGGTTTCTGACGAAGAGAAAAAAGTGATTTCCACATCTATTTGGACCAAGGGAAATCTGCTCCTTATTCAGATACAGAATTATATGGAAAACGAGAAAATAAACTTTTCAGAAGGGCTTCCTGTGACTACAAAAAATGCACATGATGGTCACGGATATGGGTTAAAAAGTGTGAGAAAATGTGTGGAAAAATATAATGGAAGTATGGATATTACAGCGGAAAATCACATGTTCAGCCTGACGATTATTATACCTGTCGCAAAATAAAGTGCAAATTACGAAATCTGGAATGCCTGTTACGAAATCTTAAAATATCCTTTTTGAGTATGTGTTAAGCTCCTGACCATGATGAACGCGCGGTCATGAAAAGCAAAAAACAATATTTATTGTTGATCAAATGGGAGGAAACATATGAAAATCAAGAAGGAAATCACCCGTGGTCTGGGTGCTGTTTCAGCTTGTCTGCTTACAGTTGTGTCCATAGGAACTCCTGTGGCAGAGGCCTATGAGGGCAGACTAAACACAGTGCTTGGCATTGAAACTACAAAGACAGTTTCGGATGAAGGCTTAGATGTTGATACAGATTATTATAAAAGCGATTATGGAACTGATATTTATGATGGAGATAAGCTGCAGCAGCTGGAGGATGATGCGGCAGCACAGGCAGTTGCAGAACAGGAAGAAGGTTCTGTTCTTTTGAAAAATGACAACAATGCACTTCCACTGGCGGCTGGAAGCAGCATTACACTTTTTGGACAAAATTCTATTGAGAGTACGGAAAGTGTAGCTGGAAGTACAGGTTTTGGCGGTCCGCAATCCTACTCAGGACCTTTTTACAGTTATCATTCTACGGCTAATTCTACCCAGGAACTGGTAACTTATCTTGGAGCAATGGAGTCCGTTTATGATGTTAATCAGACAATGGTAAAGGCTTATCAGGAGAGCGGTTATATGCGTGTAAAATCTGTTGACGATCCGCAGATTGGAGAAGCACCAGCAGATTTTTACACAGAAAATCTGAAAAATAGCTGGCAGGATCAGTATAATGATGCAGCTGTTGTTATGCTTACAAGACAGGCAAGTGAGGATTGTGACCTTCTTCTTGAAGATTCAGAGGGAATCAGTCAGCTGGCTCTTCATCAGGACGAAAAAGATCTTTTGAATATGCTGAAAGAACAGAAAGAGCAGGGCGTATTTAAGAAAATTATTCTTCTTGTAAATTCTAACTGGGCTATGGAGCTTGGAGACCTGGATGATTATGATGTGGATGCATGCCTGTGGATTGGTTCCCCTGGTATTGTTGGATTTACAGGTGTTGTAAATCTGCTTCAAGGAGAGGCGAACCCATCTGGAAAACTGGTTGATACCTATGCGAAAAATTCCCTGTCAGCTCCGGCTATCACCTATGCACAGATGAAAAATACGCCAGAGTGGGCGAATCTGGATGAGGTTCTGGAATATTGTTCAGACAGCGATCAGTATGTTTCCAACTATCTGATCTATGCAGAGGATATTTATGTAGGATATAAATATTATGAAACCCGTTATGAGGATACCGTACTTGGAAACGGAAATGCAGACAGTATAGTTGGTTCCTCAACTGGAAAAGCATGGAATTATAATGACGAAATCGCTTATCCATTTGGCTATGGACTTTCCTACACAACCTTTTCCCAGACCCTTGATGGTGTAGAGTATGACGAAACAACAGATACTTACAACGTAAAAGTTACCGTGACAAATACTGGTGATGTAGCTGGAAAATCTGTTGCAGAAGTCTATGCACAGACCCCATATGGGGATTATGAAAAAGAGAACAATGTGGAGAAATCTGCAGTCCAGGTTGTGGGCTTTGATAAGACAGATATCCTGGCGCCAGGTGCTTCTGAGACACTGGAAATTCCAGTAGAAAGATATCTCCTTGCAAGCTACGATTACACCAATGCCAAAGGCTATATTTTAAGCGAAGGCGATTATTACTTTGCCATCGGCGATGATGCACACGATGCCCTGAACAATATTCTTGCTGCAAAAGGTGCCAAGGGAATGACAGATGTATTGGGCGAGAAGGCTAAAGGAGATGCAGAGAAAGCATACTCCTGGAACAATGTAAAACTGGATACAGAGTCCTATAAAATGTCCCGCTATTCTGATATGGAAGTAACAAACCAGTTCGACGATGCCAACTTAAATAACCTTGGAACAGACACTGTAACTTATCTTTCTAGAAGTGACTGGGAGGGAACATATCCAGCAGAGCAGGTTTCTGTAACTGCAACTGAGGATATGATGAAAACTTTAAATGGTGATCTTTATACAGAACCAGAAGATGCACCATCTGTAGATGATTTTACCCAGGGAGTAGATGCTGGCATTAACTTTGTTGCAATGAAAGATGTAGATTACGATGACGATGCCACATGGGATAAATTCCTTGACCAGCTCACGGTAGAAGAAATGGCTTCTATTCTCCCTGACCAGAACGGTTCTGTACTAGTTGAGAGTATTGCAATGCCGTCTACCTACCGTGGGGATGATATGGACTGTTTGGAGCAGGTAACTTTCAAACTTACTGGAAAATCCGGTATTGTATGGCCTTCCACCGTTGTTATGACCTGCACCTGGAATAAAGATGATGTTGCGAAACGAAGCAGCATGACTGCAAATGAAGCTTATTTTATGGGCGCAACAGAAATCTGGTCTGGCGGCCCGAACTGCCATCGTACACAGTTTAACGGACGAGCTTCTGCTTACTATTCTGAAGATGGAAACATGGGATATCTGGTAGGAACTGTTGTTGCTGAAAACGTTCAGAAATATGGAATTATCCTTGGCTATAAACACATGGTTGTAAACGACCAGGAAGCACATCGTGAGAGTGCGGCAACCTTTACCAATGAACAGGCTCTTCGTGAGCAGTATCTGCGAGCTTTTGAGGGAGCTTATACAAAAGGCGGCGCAATGGGTTGTATGACAGCATTTAACAGAATCGGCTGCACTTACTGCGGAAGCTCCTCAGCACTTCTTACAACTGTTATGAGAGGAGAATGGGCTTACAAAGGACATGTTACTTCTGATGCGGTTGTAAATATGGATTACAAGAAACATTATACTTCTAACATTACAGCAGGACTTGACTACTGGTGCTGGGATATGGCAGGATTCGGAGCTTCCGATGATTCTTCTGTAGTGCTCAGTAAAGACATGGTTACGGAAGCCATCGAAAATGGTGACGGTTACATGCTTCAGACTCTGCGTAATGCAACCAAGCACAATGTTTATGCACAGGTTCATTCTATCCTGATTAATGGACTGGATGAAACCTCTCATGTAGTACATATTACTCCATGGTGGAAAACAGCTTTGAAAGCGGCAACAATTGGATTTGGAACAATTACTATACTGTTTATTGTACTTTACTATCTGGAAATGCTGGTTTGGAGTAAAAAGAGAGGAGAAAATGCATAATGAATATCAAAGATAAGATATTAGGAAAAAGAATCAGCGGCATTTTTAATGCATTAAATATTCTGCTCGGCCTGTTCTGCATTATTTATTACAGTATCAACGCAAACCGTGTAAATGAGTTTAATAAAGCTGTTGATTTTTATCTTGTACTGGCCATTATGTGCTGTGGGATTTACGTATTTGCAGATTATGTGATTGCGGATATTTTCAATCTGATTGCAGTTGTGTTTATTACACTTTCCATTGGAAAAATGATCGTAAACAGTATCAACACTTTTGCAGATGCCTTGAACGGAATTTCCATGTTCGGTTCTTCTGGTGTGATCGGTTATATTATTGTGACAGCGGTGGTTATGGTTATCATGCTGGTGCTGGAAATCGTATCCTGTTTCCTGAGCAGAGAGAAAAAGAATGCAATCAAGGTGGTTGTTTCTGAAAAATAATTTCAGAAGTGTAAAACTTTATTATAGAAAAATCCGACAGAACAGGTATGAAAATACCATCTGTCGGATCTTTTTTATCTATTTGTAGTTCTTAACAGACTGTGTTCGCAAATATACTGGAACACAAAATAAAAAATAATTCCCTTTGAAAAGGTGGAAAGTGTTAGTGCCCACCAGATTCCATTCAGTCCCAGTGCAGTGTTTGACAGAACCAGTGCAAGAGGAATTCGTATAACAGTCAGGCCAACGCTGATCAGACTGCAAAGCTGTGTACGTCCAAGACCAGACAGGGCGCCCACAGTCATCATTTCCACGCTGAGAAAAATTTCGGAAAATCCGATGATCCGCAGGTAATCAACGGAAAGCCGGATAACCTCCTCCTCGTGGAAAAAGAGCACAGAAATCTGTCGTGGAAAAAATACAAAGGCAATGGTGATCAGTGCAGCCCAGCATATCAGAAGCCGAATGGAAATATGGTATCCTGATTTGATTCGGTCTTTTTTTCCTGCTCCGTAGTTCTGCCCCATGAAAGCGTTCAGGGCGGAGCCAAAACCATCAGCTGTGTTCCAGGAAAGGGACTCAATCTGTCCGCCTACACGCTGTACGGCAATAGCACCGTCCCCGAATCCGGAAACCATTCGGGTGAGTATCATGGAGATGATACAGTAAAGGCTTCCTTGAAGCGCAGTGGGGGTTCCAATGCGAAAGACTCCTTTTAAACAGGCAATATCCGGTCGTGAAAGCAGACGGATTTTGTGTAGTACATTGGCTTCACCGTGGTCACGGAGAATTTCTGTAACAAGGATCAGCAGAACTATAATCTGTGCAGTAACAGTTGCAACTGCTGCTCCTACAACTTCTAATCTGGGAAATGGTCCTACACCAAGAACAAGAAGCGGATCAAGGATCATATTCAGTATCAGACCAAAGAAGTTTGCCTTCAATGGTGTTTTGGAATCGCCCTGGGCTGTGAAAAGACCTGTCAGCACCTGGGAAAGGAAGGAAAACAGGATCAGCCCGCAGGTAATCCGCATATAAATTCTGGCACTGTTGTAAGTCGCTGCATCATTTAATGCAAAAAAATGCAGCAGCGGATTAGTAAATAACATACTGATCAAGGTAACAAAAAGAGAGAAGAGTATGGTAAGCTGCAGAGCCGCCTGTGCAAAGCCTGCGGCAGTCTTCTGGTCACCTCTTCCAAGGGAATGCGCCATGTTTACCTGTCCTCCCATTCTTGCCAGGGAAGAAAGTCCCTGGGAGAGCCAGACGTACATACCTCCCACGCCCACACCCGCCACTGCTTTAGAGCCCAGCATTCCTATCCATGCCATATCTGTAATGTTGTAGGCGGTAGACAGGAAGGAAGAAGCCATGATTGGCAGTGCCAGCTCAGACAAAGTCCGTAAAATAGGACCGGAGGTGAGATTTAATTGTTTCTTTTTCATTTTAGATCTCCTGAAAATAGTAAAGTATCATTATTATACCATAGAAAACGTATTTTAAGAAGATGAAATATGACTTGAAAAGTTACTGTTCACTCCGTGACCAGTAACTCGCTTCGCGATGCACAGAAATCATGCATTCGCATGATTTCGCGCCGCAATTCTCGGGTTTTTTGTGAACTTTGTTCACAAAAAACACCTCGCGGAATGTTACCAGTGAACAGTAACCTTGAAAATACTCTAAAGCCTGTTTGAAAAAGCCTAATGTGAAAAAAATATGAAATTATGTTCCATACCTTGACTTTTAAAAGAATGAATGTTATATTACAAATAGAACAAAAATAAAAGTTATTTCCCGTGGATGTTCGGGAGATGGACAACAGAATTCCCCGGAAGAGATTCCGGGGAATTTGTAGATACTGAATAGTTACAATAAATTGACATTACTGTATTCAGAAAATATATTACAAAGTATATGGATGAAAGCTGTGGGCAGTAATGAATTTATTTCGCAATATGAGGAGTCAGAGGTGACCAGTATGGGAGCAAAGAGAGATTATTATGAAGTGCTGGGAATCAGTCGCAGCGCGGATAAAGATGCTATAAAGAAAGCTTATCGTAAGATGGCAAAGAAATACCATCCGGATTCAAACGCGGGAAATCCGGATGCTGAAGAAAAGTTTAAGGAAGTCACAGAAGCATATAATGTGCTCAGTGACCCTGAGAAGAAAAAACTCTATGATCAGTTCGGTCATGCAGCATTTGAAGAAGGTGCTGGCGGTGCCGGATATGGTGAAGGTGGCTTTAATAGAAACGGCGGCTTTGACGGCTCTGGATTCAGTGGCTTTGGCGGTTTTGGAAATAGTCATAGCGGTGCTTACAGAAGTCCGGATGGCAGCTATCAGGAATTTCATTTCGAAGGTGGTGACATGGACGATATTCTGAAGAATCTGTTTGGAGGAGGCTTCGGAGGAGGAAGCAATTCTGGAAAGGCTGGTTCCGCACACGGATTTGGAGGAAGCGGTTTTGGTCACTCTGGTTTTGAAAACGGCTCTTTTAGAAGCGGATTTAATGGTAGTTTCGGCAGTGGCGGTTTTGATGGTACCGGTTATGGAGATGGCTTTGGAAACAGCTGCAATAGCGGCTTTAGTGGCAGTCACCAGCAGAAAGGCCAGGACCTGAACGCAGAAATTTCCATCAGCTTCAACGAGGCAGCATTTGGTTGCGACAAGCTGATTAATCTTTCTGGTGCAGACGGCAGTGGCAAACAGACTCTGAAAGTTCACATTCCTGCCGGAATTGACAACGGCAAGAGTATCCGTCTGAGAGGCAAAGGAAATCCAGGTTACGGAGGTGCTCCCGCAGGGGATCTTCTTCTGAAGGTTCATGTAGGCGAGCGCCCTGGCTTTGAGCGAAAAGGCACCGACGTTTACACCACCGTAAATGTGCCGTTCATCACAGCTGCTCTAGGCGGTGAGGCAAAAGTCCAGACCCTGAATGGCCAGGTAATGTGCCGCATCCCGGAAGGCACACAGTCCGGCAGCAAGATCCGTCTGAAAGGAAAAGGTATCCAGGTAATGGGAAAAGCTGGAGTCTACGGTGATCTGTACGTAACCGTCCAGGTTCAGGTACCGAGAAATTTAAGCGAGGAATCCAAACGGAAACTTCGTGAATTTGATACCAGTACCAGAATGGCTGGTACAAGAGGAAGCCGAACAGCGTAAAATTGCCTGCTATTAAATAACTATTTATTAAATAAGCGAAAGGTACAATATAGCTTACATGTATAAAATTTGGTTTGCTAAATCTAAGCTGAATGCATGTAAGCAGTTTGTTTCTATGTCTTGATCATAATCCGAAATCGGACTAAATCTATTAAAAAAGGTCCGATTTCGGATTTTTTGTGCTGCTTTACAGATCGGGAAAGCAAAAAGGAGAGAAAACGCATATGGCAGAAGCTCTGGGATTGACCGGTTCTGTGTCCTGTCTGGTGAAGAATAAAAAGAAATATCATTATTATTAGAAAAAACACTATATTTCTTGAAAAAATGATATTGATTTAAGTACATGAATTGTGGCATGATATAAACATGTATGTTAAACTGTAATAAGTGTAACAATATATGCTAAAGTATGATGCTTTTGAACAGGGAGGAAAAAATGGGAAATCAGAGAGAATGTGGCGTGCTGCTTCCAATCAGTAGTCTGCCTTCAAAATACGGAATTGGATGTTTTTCAAAAAGTGCCTATGAGTTTGTGGATCAGTTGAAGGCAGCCGGACAGGGCTGTTGGCAGATTCTGCCCCTTGGACCAACCAGCTACGGTGATTCACCTTATCAGTCTTTTTCCACCTTTGCAGGAAATCCTTATTTTATCAGTCTGGAAGACTGATCGAAGAGGGAGTGCTTACGGAAAAAGAGTGTGATGCTGTGGATTTCGGTTCCAGGGAAGATGATGTGGATTATGAGAAAATTTACAAAGGACGATACAAACTTCTTCGTAAAGCCTATGAGAGAAGCGATATTTCCAAAAATCCTGACTTTGTAAGATTCCAGCAGGAGCAGGCGCATTGGCTTGGCGATTATGCACTTTTTATGGCGGTGAAGGATCGTTTTGAGGGAATTCCGTGGACAGAATGGGCGGAGGACATCCGTCTTCGCTGGAATAATGCACTGGATTATTACAGAAAAGAACTGTATTTTGAAATTGAATTCCAGGAGTATATGCAGTTCAAATTTTATGAACAGTGGGCGAAACTGAAAGCGTATGCAAACAGAAGAGGAATTCGTATTATCGGAGATATTCCGATCTATGTTGCCATGGACAGCGCAGATACCTGGGCAAATCCAGGACTTTTCAAACTGGATGAAAATAACGAGCCTACACAGGTAGCCGGATGTCCGCCAGATGGATTTTCTGCAACAGGACAGCTTTGGGGAAATCCGCTGTACAGATGGGATGTGCATAAAAATACCGGATTCGAGTGGTGGATCAAACGTCTGGCACATTGCTTTAATATGTATGATGTTGTCCGCATTGATCATTTCCGTGGATTTGATGAATATTATGCGATTCCATATGGTGATAAGGATGCAAAACGCGGCTGGTGGGAAAAAGGACCTGGAATGGATCTTTTCCGTACCGTTTCCTATCGGTTGGGACACAAGGACATTATTGCTGAGGACCTTGGTTTCATGACTGATTCTGTGAAGCGTCTTGTGGAGGAGAGTGGTTATCCAAACATGAAGGTAATCGAGTTTGCCTTTGATGAGCGGGATACTGGAAATGCCAGTGATTATCTGCCTCATAACTACACAAATAACTGTGTGGTTTATACCGGAACCCACGACAATGAGACACTGCTTGGCTGGTATGGGGATATCACTCCTGAGGAGCGTCATATGGTTCGGGAATATCTGTGGAACTTCCACGATGATGAGAAAGGCATCTGCCGGAATATGATCCGTCTGGTTATGGGAAGTGTAGCCGGAAGATGTATTATTCCGATTCAGGATTATCTGCAGCTTGATAATTCAGCCCGCATTAATCAGCCATCCACTCTGGGAACAAACTGGAAGTGGCGCCTGAAAGAAGGACAGTTCAGCAAAGAATTGCAGAAGGAAATGCTGACTCTGGCGACCAGATTCGGAAGGAAAAACTGGACCCCGGATCCGTTGGAAGAGAAAATGGAATAAATTTAATATTTAATCAGTTGTTGCATAAAAAAAGGTAGAAGAGTAAAATTGAGGGCAAGGGTGTTTGCCCTCAATTTTGTATATACGGAGAGCTGAAAAGTTCGTGCTTTTCATAAAAAACATGAGGAGGAAACTAAGTTGGAAATTGAGAGAAAGTTTCTCATTAAGAGAGAAAACCTTCCGGAAAACCTGGAGCAGTATCCAAGCAAGGTAATTGAGCAGGGCTATCTGTGCACAGAGCCGGTAGTGCGGATCCGCAAATCTAATGACAATTACTATCTGACTTATAAATCAAAGGGACTGCTGGCAAGAGAGGAATACAATCTGCCGCTGACAAAAGAAGCTTATGAGCACTTAAAACCCAAAGCAGACGGAATCGTGATCTCCAAGATCCGCTATGTGATCCCCGAGAAAGACGGCCTGTCCATCGAACTGGACGTGTTCAAAGCCCCCTACGAGGTCTTCTCCTGGCAGAAGTGGAATTCCCAAACGAAGAAGCCGCTCACGCTTACCAGCCGCCAAAGTGGTTCGGGGAGGATGTGACGTATTCCACAGAGTATCACAACAGTACCTTGAGTAAAGGAGTGGGAGTGTAAAATCTCCCATAAATTGCAGTACACATCTTATATCTTGGAGATGCTGGTACTATAATAAACTCGTTCGCAGATATAGTTCATTGGTAGAACATCAGCTTCCCAAGCTGAGGGGCGGGGCGATTTCCGTTATTTGCTTATAAGTGACTGACCGCAGAGATGCGGTTTTTTTGTGAAAAAAAGCGCATCCTAGAACTTGAAAAATAAAGTTCACAAAATTTTCAAATTTAAAATATGTATTTTGTACAAAAAAATAAAAAATGAGAAAGTCTATTGACAAATCCGATAATCGAAAATATAATAAATTCAGATTTCACAAGTAAACCGCTTTACTAAACCGTTCCACTAAACCGATTTACCAAAATCTGATATTGAGAAAAAAAGATTAGTTAATTTTTTTTATTTGTTTAGTAAACCGCTTCACTAATTGGACAAAATAGGATATACTGGCATTAAGTTAGAAACAAAAAGTTTGGTTTCTGACAGTAAGAGTTGAGGTGAGGGATTTATGGCAGATAAAAAAGTAACAATAGCAGAGGTGGCAAAGAGGGCTGGAGTATCGAAGACAACAATTTCAAATTATTTGAATAAGCGATATGACAGGATGAAAGAGGAAACGAAAGATAAGATCCAGGAGGCAATCGATGCTTTGGGGTACATCCCAAGTATCAGTGCGCGCAGGTTGTCGGCCAAGGAGAAAAGTAAAACAGTAGGTTTGATTATTCCAGGAAATCTGGCAAATGTGTTTGACACAATGTATTTTCCACAGGTATTTGATTCTGTTGGAAAAGCGGCTGAAAAGCAAGGCTATTCGGTTTTAATTTATGCACAGAACAGCAAAAAGCTGGGAGATGAGCAGATGGAATATCTTCTGGGTTTGGGAAAATCACTGGTGGATGGCTTCCTGATATTTTCCCTAACACCTAAGGATCGATATTTCAAGGAATTCGAGAAGAATAAGATTCCATATGTATGTGTGGGAAAAATCAAAGGTTACGATGATTACAATTATGTGGCAACGGATCATGCTCAGGCAGTAAAAGAAGCCGTGGATTATCTGGTTCAGCTGGGACATGAGAAAATCGCCATGTTGACAGAGGATAAGGTTAGTGTAGTAGAGGAAAGCCGTTTCCCAGCCTATAAAGAGGCTATGGAACAGCATGGGATCCCTTACAGAGAGGACTATTACTACAGCTTTTCTTGCGGTGAGATTGCAGAAAATGCAGAAAGGGTATTTAACGAGATGCTTCAGAAAAAAGAACGTCCCAGTGCATTTATCATTCCGGCAAATCTTACCAGATATCTGAAAAGGGCGGTGAGAGCCAACAATTTGTATATCCCTGATGATCTTTCCCTGATCACGCTGGAATACTATGAAAACTATTATTCAGAGTATGTGACATTCCAGAACATGAAGTACACCCGGGTTCCTTCTGTAGCAGATAAGGTTTCTGAAGTTGCATTACAAAAACTGATTGGTCTGATTGAACAGCCGGAAGAAAAATTTGAATCCTGTCTGGAGCCGATAGAGCTTAAGATAGGAAAAACAACAAGGGTAAAAGCAAAAACCGTAAACTGAAAGGAGAAAAACACTATGAAAACTAAGAAGGCGTTAGCAGCAGTATTGGGAATGACAATGTTAAGCGGATCTTTTGTCGTATCAGCACCGGCAGAGGTAAAGGCTGCTGACAAAAAACTGGTATTTTGGGACAAATCTGAGTATGTAGCAGCATACAACGAAATGATGAAAGCAAAACTGGATGAATTCGCCGAAGCAAATGGTGTGGAAGTAGAATATGTAATCGTTCCTTCAGGAGATATCAAGCAGAAGCTTGCAGCAGCTATTGAGTCCGGTAATCAGCCTGACCTGATCATGGGCGATAACACATTAGTTGCAGAATATATTAACAGCGATCAGCTGGCAGAAGTAGATGATGTTCTGGAAAATATCGACTTCAAAGAAAATGCACTTAGATATGCAACCTTTAACGACAAGAATTACCTTGTTCCACTTTCCTTTACAGCACCGGGTATGTACATCAGAAAAGATAAATGGGAAGAAAAAGGCCTGGATATGCCGACTACATGGGAAGAGCTGAAAGAGGATGCTGAAAAGATCAATGATCCGGAAAACGGCTTCTATGCATTAGGACTTCCTCTTGGAGCAAGCGGAGGCGGAGATGCAGAGTCCTTCGTAAGAACCGTAATCCTTGACTTTGGCGGAAGACTTGTTGATGAGAACGGAAAGGTTGTGGTAAACAGCCCTGAGACTCTTGCAGCAATGGAATATATCGCATCCTTATATGAAGAAGGACTTTGCCCACCAGATGCAACTACATGGGATGACAGTGCAAACAACTCTGCATGGATGGCTGGTACAGTAGGTATGGTATGTAATTCCGGTTCCATTATTTCTTCTATGGAGCAGGAGAATCCAGACCTTCTGGCAAACACTCAGATAATCCAGTATCCAGCAGTATCTGCTGATGACACTTCCTATACATTAGGTGGAGCAAATGTATTTGGTATCTTTGAGACCGGAGCAAACACAGATGTAGCAAAAGAGTTCGTTTCCTATTATTTCAGCGATACAGATTACTATAATCAGATGGTTGAGGCTATGGGTGCTATGTGGCAGCCTGTTGTCAATGGATATGATGATACAGATTTCTGGAATGCAGAAGATCACATTGGCTGGTTAAAGAACTCTGAAAACTTAGTACTTACCACTTATCCGGCACCTACAACCGGTGAAGCAGCAACAAGCTTTACAAACCAGGCTTGTGTAAAGGCTATGCAGCAGATCGTTGTTAACGGCGTAGATCCTCAGGAAGCACTTGACTCTCTGGAGCAGTCCTGATCGAGCTTTATGGTGAATGATTTCTGGAAACATCAATCCATTTTAAATGATTAAAATGCAGGAGCTGTTCCAGATGGAACAGCTTCTGCTGGAAAGGAAGAGGAAATTGTCAATGGCTAATGTGAAAAGAAAATATGAATCACAGGCAAAGAAAGACAGAAGACTGGGACTGATATTGATGATTCCGATCATCCTTGTAGTATTTGGAATAATGGGTTATCCGTTCTGCCGTGCGCTCTATCTGTCATTTACCAATAAGGTGGTAGGAAAACCAGAGGAATTTGTTGGATTAGAAAACTATATCAAATTGTTCCATGATCCTATTTACTGGAAATCTCTGAAGAACACGCTCGTTTATACAGTGGGCTGTATTGCTGCAAAGCTTGCACTGGGGCTTTTATGGGCGGTACTGCTTAATAGAAGTTTCAAGGGAAAGTCCTTTTTCCGTACAGTACTTTTGATTCCGTGGGCGATTCCCGGAATGGTAGCTGCGACAACCTGGCGCTGGATGTACGACAGTACTTATGGAATTATCAACAGTCTTCTGATCTCTTTGGGAATTACGAAGATTGGAATTCCGTGGCTTAGCGACCCTAATCTTACACTGCTTACAACGATGATCGTAAATATATGGAGAGGAATTCCTTTCTTTATGTTCAGTATCCTGGGAGCTTTACAGACACTGGAAAAACAGCAGTATGAAGCTGCCTATGTAGATGGCGCAGGAGCATTTAAACAGTTCTGGTATATCACACTTCCGTCTATTTCAAGTGTAATTGGAATTACCACATTGTTATCTACAATCTGGACATTTAATGACTTTGAAAATGTATATCTGATCACAGGAGGCGGCCCGTTATATGCTTCCAGTACAATCGCAACCTATACCTATGATATGGCCTTTATTCAGAATAACTTTGCAAGAGCTGTATCTGTAGCGATTTCTGTTATTCCGTTATTGTTGATCCTGATATTTATCTATACAAAAGCAAATAAAGAGGAAGAATAGGAGGGAAGATTATCATGGTAATGAAAAAACATAAAAGAATTGCTGCTTCGGCAGCGACATACATACTCCTGATAATTGCACTTGTGTGGACTATTTTTCCGGTATACTGGATGATCAAATCTTCCATAACAGTAAACAGTGAAATGTATGTGGCACGTCCGTCACTGATCGCAAAACATTACACCTTTGAAAACTATGTAGACCTTTTTACCAAAACAGAATTTCCCCGGGCCCTTTTAAATAGTCTTATGATCGCTTTTTTGACAACCGTCTGTTGTCTGTTGATCAGTATTCTTGGCTCTTACGCTATGACAAGACTGAAATATCCGGGAAGAAGATTTTTCAAAACAAGCATTATCTTTTCTTATTTAATACCTACTGCAGTGCTTTTCGTACCGATGTATGTATTTGTAAGTAAACTTGGATTCTATGACAACAAATGGGCATTGCTGATCATTTATCCAACCACTGTTGTGCCGTACTGCTGTTATATGCTGATGAGTTATTTTAAGGCCATTCCTTATGCACTTGAGGAAGCAGCTCTGATTGATGGCTGTACCAGAATGAAATCCTTAAGATATATCATCACACCAATCGCACTTCCCGGTATCGCAGTTGTTGCAACCTTTGCATTTACAATGTCCTGGAACGAATATTTATACGCCATGATCATGACTACAAGTCCCGCACAGCAGACTGCTGTAGTTGCCATTTCCAGCTTCAAATACGCGGATTCGGCAATCTGGGGAAGAATCATGGCAGCATCAGTACTCACATCTCTGCCGGTTACGATCATTTATATTGTAGCACAGGCACAGCTGATCTCAGGCAAATCAGATGGAAGCGTGAAATAATTCGCCGCAGGGGCATTCATGGATCCGGCCATGCAGGCATGGCCAGTCTGCAGATGCCTCCGGGAATTTCATAGCAAAAATAATCAAGAAGAGAGGGAAAACAAATGGACAAAGTTTATGAGGAAATTTTACAGAATGTGAATACCAATTCAAGACCTTCCGATTTGAGAATCACAGATCTGCGTGTTGCAGATATTGTAGGCGCACCAATGCACTGCACTTTGGTAAAAATTTATACCAATCAAGGTATTGTTGGTTACGGCGAAGTTCGTGACGGAGCAGACCGAAAATTTATTTTAGCATTAAAGAGCAGACTGATCGGGGAAAATCCCTGCAATATTGATAAATTATTCAGAAGAATCAAACAGTTTGGAGGCCATGCAAGACAGGGCGGCGGTGTCTGCGGTGTAGAAATCGCACTTTGGGACCTTGCAGGAAAGGCTTATGGTGTTCCAGTTTATCAGATGCTTGGAGGAAAATTTAGAGACAAGATCCGTATTTACTGTGACACAGATGTAGAAGGAAAGCATACCGGAATCGATATGGGAAAGGCATTAAAGGCAAGAATGGAAAAAGGCTTTACTTTCCTGAAAATGGATCTTGGTATTGATCTTTTATACGATGAACCAGGCGCACTGTGCGCACCTCTTGGATTTGTTCAGGAACTGAAAGCAGCAACTGCATATGATGCAATTCCAAGAAATTTAGATGAGAAAGAAACATATCTTCGCAACCGTCACTATGATGTGAACAATATTCCACATCCATTTACAGGCATTCAGGTAACAGAGCATGGCTTTGATATCCTGGAGCAGTATGTAAAAGATGTAAGGAGCATTATCGGATATGATATTCCACTTGCAATTGACCATTTTGGACATATTGGCGTGGAATCCTGTATCAAGCTGGCAAGAAGAATTGAAAAATATAATATTGCATGGATGGAGGATCTGATTCCGTGGCAGCTGACAGACCAGTATGTACGCCTGAGAAATTCCTGCACAGTACCGATCTGTACAGGTGAGGATATTTATCTGAAAGAAAACTTCAGACCTCTACTGGAAAAAGGCGGCGTATCTGTGATTCATCCGGATATTCTTACTTCCGGTGGAATCCTTGAGAATAAGAAAATCGGTGACCTTGCACAGGAATATGGTGTTGCAATGGCTGTTCATATGGCTGAGAGCCCAATCGCTTGTATGGCTGCTGTTCACAGTATTGCAGCTACTGAGAACTTCCTTGCACAGGAATTCCATTCTGTAGATGTTCCGTGGTGGGATGATCTGGTAACCGGACTTCCGAAACCACTGGTACAGAACGGTTATATTACAGTTCCGGATAAACCAGGTCTAGGTATTGATGAGATCGTGGACGAGGTTGTGCTGGAACACATTCATCCGGATTATCCGGGAATCTGGCTTCCAACTGATGAGTGGAACCATGATTATTCCCATGACCGTCTGTGGAGCTGATTTTTTACCACAGCGACAGACAAAGACCCGGCGGAGAATTGCGCCGCCGGTGTTGCTATTCACAATTTGCGGGAAACCATGAATGATAGGGAATCACATAAATAAGAAAGGAACCTTAATTATGCATTTTAGTGTAAAAGAAGATATTATACAGTTAACAGAAAAATGGGATGGAGAGCGTTTCCCAGATGGACGTCCGAGAGTATCCGATGAGGATCTGGAAGAAATAAGACATCTTACCCTAGAAGAGGTATGGCAGCCTATGTTTATGAAAGGCTACCTGAATCAGTTTGAGGAAAAACTGAAAAGGCTTCATGAGGATAAGACAAAACTGGTTGGAAGAGCTGTGACCTGTTCTTTCATGCCTGCAAGACCGGATCTTGAGGAGGCAGTAAAGAAAATCGGTGCTTCTGAGGGAAGAAAAGGAACCTGTAACCAGTGGGTAATTGATACTCTGGTAGAAGGAGATGTAGTCGTAGCTGATATGTATGACAAGATCTACGAGGGAACTTTTGTAGGTGGAAATCTTTCCACAGCTATCAAAAACAGAACCAAGACCGGCGGAGCTGTTGTATGGGGCGGTATCCGTGATCTGGAGCAAATCGAAGGAATCGAAGGACTTCAGGTTTACTACCGTGGCGTAGATCCTACCCCAATTAAAGATTTTGTTATGACCAGCTTTAATTCTATGACTAAGATCGGCGGAGCTGTCTGCCTTCCTGGTGATGTTGTATTCGGATATGGAGGCGGTGTGATTTTTATCCCAAGCCATATGGTAAAGGAAGTAATTGAATTTGCAAGGAAAATGCATGTAAAAGATATTTTCGGTTTTGAAATGATCAAACTGGGTGTATACACAACTGCAGATATTGACATTGATGTATGGCCAACAGAGATGATGAACCGTCTGGTTGCTTTTATCAAAGAGGATGAAAGAGGCGAGCAGTACAGAAATCTTGATTGGAGCAAAGAGTTTGCAGCGGCAGAAGCAGAAGAGAAGTAACGCTTATGGAAGATATATTAAAAATTGCGGCTGAAAATCCCATTATTCCGGTAGTAAAGCTGGAACGGGCAGAGGATGCCACAATGCTTGCACGGGCATTGTGTAAAGGCGGAATTTGCTGTATGGAAATCACTTTCCGCACAGCGGCCGCGAAAGATGCCATCAAAAAGGTGGCAGAAGAAGTTCCGGAAATGCTGGTAGGTGCAGGAACGGTAATCAATGCAGGTCAGGTGGAAGATGCTGTTGAGGCTGGGGCGAAATTTATTGTAAGCCCGGGGCTTTCAGAAGAGGTTGTAAAAAAATGTCAGGAGCTGGATGTGATCTGTCTCCCTGGCTGCGTGACAGCCAGTGAGATCATGAAAGCCAAATCCCTTGAAATCGGTGTAGTGAAATTTTTTCCTGCCCAGACAAGTGGAGGAATCAAGGCGATTAAAGCTCTTGCAGCAACTTTTGGAGATATGAAATTTATCCCTACAGGTGGAATCAATACAGAGAATATCTGTGCCTATCTGGAAAATTCTTTCATCGCAGCATGCGGTGGAAGCTGGATGGTAAAGGAAAGTGATATAAATGCAGGAAATTTTGAAGAAATTACCAAAAAGGCACAGGAGGCTTTGACACTGGTAAGGGGGTGTGGCAGATGAGTGAAATATTCACAATGGGAGAACCCATGGTAGTGTTCATCGCAGAAAAGCCAGGCACCTTCAGTGAAGTGGAAAATTATTCCAGGGGACTTGCCGGTGCTGAGTTGAATTTTTCTATCGGAGTGACCAGACTGGGACATACTGCAAGCTATTTTACAAAACTTGGAAAAGACCCTTACGGGGCTTATATCCATGAATTTATCGAAAAGGAAAAGATTGACGGAGAAAAGGTCCTTTTTACAGAAGAATATCTTACCGGATCTTATTTGAAGACAAAAGTTCTGGAAGGAGATCCTGCTGTATATTATTTCCGGAAAAATTCTGCTGCTTCTCATATCTGTCCGGAAGACATTGAGGCGCAGGATCTGTCTGGAGTGAAGATGGTCCATATTACAGGAATCACATCGGCTTTGTCAGAAGACTGCCGCAAATCCTGTATGACTCTTGCAAAAAGAGCACATGAAATCGGGGCGATGGTAAGCTTTGACCCCAATATTAGGGAAAAACTCTGGAAGTCAAGGGAAGAGATGGTGCAGACCTTAAATGACATGGCATTTCACAGTGATGTGGTGCTGCCAGGTATTAAAGAAGGCAGAATTCTTGCCGGTACAGATGTGCCGGAGAAGATTGCAGACTTTTATCTGGAACATGGCTCTAAAACTGTAATTGTAAAGCTTGGGGAAAACGGCGCTTATTACAAGACAAAAGACGGCGCACAGGGCACAGTTCCTGGGTATAAGCCAGAAAAAATCGTGGATACAGTAGGGGCAGGAGATGCTTTTGCAGCAGGTGTGGTAACAGGCCTTCTGGAAAATCTGCCTCTTGACGAGGCTGTTGCCCGTGGAAATGCCATGGGAGCTATTATTATTTCCTCAAAGGGAGACAATGACAATCTTCCGGACCGGGAAACTCTGTTTGTATTTCAGGGAAAACAGAAAAGATAGAAAAGCATAAAAAATATAAAGCTGAGACAGCCGCTTCCGGGCATTTTTCAAACATGCCTGGGAACGGTTGTTTTTATTGCGTATCCTGTTCTTTTGTTTTATAATAGGGCAAAAGAACTTTTGAACCAGCTGTTTTGACAGAAGAAAAGACGAGGAGCGAATACTATGAAAATCGGATTTATCGGATGTGGAAATATGGGTTCTGCAATGATCGGTGGAATCCTGAAAAATGGTGTGTTTGAAAAAAATGAGATTATTGTTTCAAATCTCACAGAAGAAGGAAGCAGAAGAAGTCGGGAAAAACTTGGAGTTGTGACAACTCTGGATAATTGCGAAGTTGTGAAAAATGCAAATATTGTTATATTAGCAGTAAAGCCTCAATTCTATGAGGAGGTAATCGGTGAAATTAAAAGTTTCCTGACACCACAGCATATGATCGTAGGAATTGCGCCCGGTAAAACTCTTGCATGGCTGGAAGAAAAATGTGAGCAGCCGTTAAAGGTGGTACGTCTTATGCCGAATACCCCGGCGCAGGTAGGGGCAGGAATGACAGGTGCCTGTGTCAATGATCGGGTAACAGAAGAGGATCTGGATCAGATTCTTGCCATTACAAACAGCTTCGGTCGCACAGAGGTGGTACCTGAAAGATTGATGGACGCAGTTAGCGCAGTCAGTGGGTGCTCTCCGGCTTATGTATTTATGTTTATTGAAGCAATGGCAGATGCCGCTGTGGCACAGGGAATGCCAAGAAAACAGGCCTATCAGTTTGCTGCCCAGGCTGTACTTGGAAGTGCGAAGCTGCTTCTGGAGACAGGTATGCATCCGGGAGAACTGAAGGATATGGTATGCTCCCCGGCAGGAACGACCATTGAGGGTGTGCGTATCCTGGAAAAAAATGGTTTCCGCAGTGCTGTGTTTGAAGCATTGCAGGGAGCTGCTGATAAAGGAAAGAAAATGTGAGCTTTGCCTACAAAAAACATCTCGCGGAATATTACCAGTGAGCAGTAACTATAAGTAAATAATTGTGAAAATGAATCAGGAGGTTCCACTATGAGCAAAAAAGTATACATCTTCCTCGCCGACGGTTTTGAAGACATTGAAGGCTTAACTGTAGTTGATCTTATGCGAAGAGCAGGAATCACTATTACAACCGTTTCGATTAAAAACACCAAACAGATCACTACAGCCCATGGAATCACCATGCTGACCGATACCACCTTCTGTGAGGCGGATTTCTCCGACGCGGACATGCTGGTTCTCCCAGGCGGGCAGCCTGGAACCACTTATCTTGGAGGATTCGAGCCACTTACCGATCTGGTTAAAAGCTTCTATAATAATGGAGGTAAGATCGCAGCCATCTGCGCGGCACCTACTGTTTTTGCAGAAATCGGACTTTTACATGGAAAGAAGGCCACTGCATACCCGGCCTGCATGGACGGTCTTGGAGATGCTGTGAAGTCTGAAGAAAAGGTTGTAATTGATGGAAACATTACTACAAGCCGTGGACTTGGAACTGCAATTGACTTTGCCCTTTCCCTGATTTCCCAGCTCCTTGGTCAGGAAAAAGCAGAGCAGATTGCAGAATCCGTAGTATACAAGTAGGAAATATTCTGAAAAACCTTGATTTTCAAGGAATAACAGGGAAAATCCCCAAAAAAATAACCGGGAAAACCATAAAAAACACTGGCGTTTTTTATTGGGGTGTGCTATACTTCTACAATGACTGTAATAATAGGGGGAAACCCTGCGCATTTATAACCGCAGAAAGAATGCAGAGAGATATATATTAAGGAGGAACACGAAAATGAGTTTACAGGTGGAGAAATTAGAGAAAAACATGGCGAAGCTTACCATCGAAGTTTCCGCTGAAGATTTAGACAAAGCAATGGAGAAAGCTTACCAGAAACAGAAAAGCAGAATCAGCCTTCCAGGATTCCGTAAAGGAAAAGCTCCGAGAAAGATGATCGAGAGCATGTATGGCAAGGGTGTATTCATGGAAGACGCTGTTAATTCTCTTGTACCACAGGAGTATACAAAAGCTCTTGGCGAGTGCGATCTTGAGATCGTTTCCCAGCCGGAGATCAATGTTACACAGATGGAGCCAGGTAAAGCTCTTATCTTCACAGCTGATGTAGCTGTGAAACCAGAGGTTACTCTTGGAGATTACAAGGGTGTAGAGGTTCCGAAGTCTGAGATCACTGTAACAGACGAGGAAGTTGACGCTGAGGTTAAGAAAGAGCAGGATAAGAATGCAAGAACAGTTGCAGTTGAGGATCGTGCAGCTGCAAACGGCGATATCACAACAATCGATTTCGAGGGATTTGTTGATGGTGTTGCATTTGAAGGCGGTAAAGGAACTGACTACGCACTTACACTTGGTTCCGGTACATTTATCCCGGGATTCGAGGATCAGCTTGTTGGAGCAAACACTGGTGACCATGTAGAAGTTAAGGTTACTTTCCCAGAGGAATATCAGGCAAAAGAGCTTGCTGGCAAGGAAGCTGTATTCCAGTGTGACGTTAAGAAGATCGAGACCAAAGAGGTTCCGGAGCTTGACGATGAGTTTGCGAAAGACGTATCTGAATTTGATACTCTTGCTGAGTACAAAGAAGATGTTAAGAAGAAACTGACAGAGAAGAAAGAGAAAGAAGCAAGAACTGCAAAAGAGAACGCTGCAGTAGATAAAGCAATCGAGAATGCACAGATGGATATTCCGGAGCTTATGACAAAGACTGAGTGTCGTCAGATGATGGACGATTTCTCCAGAAGAATGCAGCAGCAGGGATTATCCATGGAGCAGTACTTCCAGTTTACAGGCCAGAGCATGGACAAGATGATGGAAGACATGAAGCCACAGGCTCTTAAGAGAATCCAGACAAGACTGGTTCTTGAGAAAGTAGCTGAGGCTGAGAACATCCAGCCATCTGAAGAAGAGATCACAGAAGAGATCCAGAAGATGGCAGATGCTTACAAGATGGAAGCTGACAAGATCAGAGAAGCTATCGGTGAGAGCGGACTTGAGCAGATGAAGAAAGATATGGCTGTTCAGAAGGCTGTTACTGTTATCGCTGATGCAGCAGTTGAAGTTGAGAAAGCAGCAGACGCTGAATAATCAGCAGGCAGATAACTGCACATCCCAAGAGGGAAAAATTATTTTGTTATGAAAGCGCTCTCCGGCGCATTATAATGCAGATCTGGGGGAGCGCATCTGATAAGAAAAGAGGGAATATATGAGTTTAGTGCCTTATGTCATTGAGCAGACAAGCAGAGGGGAGAGAAGCTACGACATCTATTCAAGGCTTCTGAAGGACAGAATCATTTTCCTGGGAGAGGAAGTAAACGATGTAAGTGCCAGTCTGGTAGTTGCTGAGTTGCTTTTTCTGGAAGCAGAGGATCCTGGAAAGGATATCCAGCTTTATATCAACAGCCCAGGTGGTTCCGTGACAGCTGGTATGGCTATCTACGATACCATGCAGTATATCAAGTGCGACGTTTCCACTATTTGTCTGGGAATGGCTGCCAGCATGGGAGCATTCCTTCTTGCTGGTGGTACAAAGGGTAAGAGATTTGCACTGCCGAATTCTACGATCATGATCCATCAGCCATCTGGCGGAGCCCAGGGACAGGCTACTGAGATCCAGATCGTGGCAGATCACATTGCCAAGACAAAGAGAACATTAAATGAAATTCTGGCTGCAAACACCGGACAGCCTCTTGAGGTAGTAGAGAAAGATACAGACCGTGACAATTACATGTCCGCAGAGGAAGCATTGGCTTATGGTCTGATCGATGGTGTTGTAACCCACAAATAGGGAAAAACTGTAACTGGATAACCGAGTGTACACTGATGAAGATGTAGTATATTTGTGTATTTCCAGTATAAACTTTCCCGCCTAAACTGAAAACAAAAGAAATCCCCCTGGAGCTTTTAGAACTCTAATAGCCGGAGTTTTCTTTTGCATGCTACTGTAAGAAAAGACTCCTGAACTAACAGGAGTCTTATCTTGTAAAATGGGATAATTTTGTAAAATAGGTATATTTTACAGAATAATTTCAAATTTTAAGAAATAAAGAAAACTTTTTTCAGAATAGCTCTGAATAAGGTTGCTTTATTTAAAAGAAAGGAAAAGTTAAAGATTCATGGCTGAGAAGATAAGAGAAGGAAAAGTAAGATGTTCCTTTTGCCAGAAAACCGAGGATCAGGTCCGCAAATTAATCGCCGGACCAGATGGTGCCTATATCTGCGATGAGTGTGTAGGTATCTGCTCGGAGATCATGGAGGAAGAATTTGGAGGATACGATCAGGAAGATATTCTTGGATCTGAGATCAATCTGATGAAACCAGAGGAAATCCATGCAATTCTGGATGACTATGTAATCGGACAGGATGAGGCCAAGAAAGCACTTTCTGTTGCTGTATACAATCATTACAAACGTGTTACTGCTTCCAGAAATCTGGATGTAGAGCTTCAGAAGAGCAACATCCTTATGCTTGGACCAACTGGTTCCGGTAAGACACTTCTTGCCCAGACACTGGCAAGACTTCTGAATGTACCGTTTGCCATTGCAGACGCCACTACCCTGACAGAGGCAGGATATGTAGGTGAAGATGTTGAGAATATTCTTCTGAAGATCATTCAGGCTGCTGATTATGATATTGACAGAGCGCAGTACGGAATTATTTATATAGATGAGATTGACAAGATCACACGTAAATCCGAGAATGTTTCCATCACTCGTGATGTTTCTGGAGAGGGTGTACAGCAGGCACTTCTGAAAATTCTGGAAGGCACTGTTGCAAGTGTTCCTCCTCAGGGTGGAAGAAAGCATCCGCATCAGGAATTCATCCAGATTGATACTACAAATATTCTGTTTATCTGTGGCGGTGCCTTTGACGGTCTGGAGAAGATCATTGAGGGAAGACAGGATACCAAGGCAATTGGCTTTGGCGCAGAAGTCGCTTCCAAAGAGGAACAGAATGTTGGTGAACTGTTCAAGCAGGTAATGCCTGAGGATCTGATCCGTTATGGACTGATTCCGGAGTTTGTAGGACGTGTGCCTGTAGTGGTAACCTTAGACGGACTTGATGAAAACGCACTTCTTCGCATCCTTCAGGAGCCGAAGAACGCACTGACCAAGCAGTACCATAAACTGTTTGAACTTGATGGAGTAGAGCTTGATTTTGAGGATGAAGCACTTCGTGTTATGGCGAGAAAGTCCATGGAACGCAAAACCGGAGCCAGAGGACTTCGTGCAATCATGGAGAGCACGCTTATGGATCTGATGTATAAGACTCCGTCTGACGATACCATTCGTAAATGCATTATTACAAAAGAAGCTGTAGAGGGAACTGGTGAACCTCAGATCGTTCATGGGGAAGCTCCTGCGCAGCCGGTGAATCCGGCAAATACAGGCAGAAGAAGCCAGCGTGCACACAAAAAGGGTACTCCGGAAACAGCCTGATGAAGGGATTTGACTACAAATGAGTGAGCCAATCAATGTACTTCCTGCCCTTGCCCTTCGCGGAACTACCATTCTTCCGGGAATGATCATTCATTTCGATGTAAGCAGGGAACGTTCCAAAAAGGCAATCGAAGCGGCAATGTTTCAGGATCAGAAGATCTTTCTGGTAACCCAGAAGGATCCCCAGATTGAAGATCCTGGATTTGTACAGCTGTTTCAGGTAGGAACTATTGCATATATTAAGCAGGTTGTGAAACTTCCTGACAACCTGCTGCGTGTTCTTGTTGAGGGAAAAAGAAGGGCAGAACTTCTTGGCCTGGAACAGGAGACACCATATTTAAGAGCAGAGACTGTTCTTGTTAATGAGGAAGAAGAGGAACTGCCTCAGGCGATGCTGGAGGCAATGTACAGAAGTATCAGGGAGCTGTTCCAAACTTATTGCGCTAAGGGTGGAAAGATTGGAAAAGAACTGGCTGCCCAGATCATGAATATAGAGAAAGCACCGGAGCTGATCGACCAGATCGTAATTAATCTGCCTCTTTCCTGGCAGAGCAAACAGAAGCTTTTGGAGGCAGCCAGACTGACAGACAGATATGAGCTTCTTGGTGCCATTTTGAGCAATGAGATCAATGTGCTGGATATCAGCCACGACCTTCAGCAGAAACTGAAAAAGCGCGTGGATAAAAACCAGCGTGAATATATTTTGAGAGAACAGCTGAAACTGATACGGGAGGAGCTTGGCGAGGACAATACTGCTGATGAGGCTGAGGAGTTCCGCAGAAAAGCCAAAGAGCTTACTGCTTCCCAGGAAGTAAAGGATCGTATTTTCAAAGAAATCGGCCGCTTTAAAATCACCAGCACCAATGCAGCTGAGAGCAGCATTCTGCGGGGATATATTGAGACACTTCTTTCCCTTCCGTGGGATAAGTGCTCTGAAGATTCTGAAGATCTGAAAGCAGCCTGGAAGATTCTTGAAGAAGGTCATTATGGTCTGAAGGATGTAAAAGAGCGTATTATGGAATTCCTGTCTGTACGTAAGCTGACACATAAAGGAAAATCTCCTATACTTTGCCTTGTGGGACCTCCTGGAACCGGTAAGACTTCTATTGCCAAATCTGTTGCAGAAGCCACTGGCAAGCGTTATGTCCGTATCTGTCTTGGTGGTGTGAAGGATGAAGCTGAGATCCGCGGACATAGAAAGACTTATGTGGGTGCTATGCCGGGAAGGATTACGGTTGCCCTTCAGCAGGCAAAGGTTGCCAATCCGCTTATGCTTCTGGACGAAATTGACAAGACGAGCAGTGATTACAAGGGAGATACTTCTTCTGCGCTTCTTGAGGTGTTGGATCCGGAGCAGAACAGTCATTTCAATGACCATTATGTGGAGCTTCCCCAGGATCTTTCAGAGGTGTTGTTTATTGCAACAGCCAACGATATTCAGGGAATCCCAAGACCGCTTCTTGACCGAATGGAGGTCATTGAGATCAGCGGTTATACGGAGAATGAGAAAGAGCACATTGCAAAGGAGCATCTGATTCCCAAGCAAATGGAAGCCAATGGAATTGAGAAAGGCAAACTTTCCATTCAGGGCGGCGCTCTTCGAAAAATCATCAATAATTATACGAAGGAAGCCGGTGTCCGCAATCTGGAACGTCTCATCGGTCAGATCTGTCGTAAGACAGCACGTCTGATCATGGAAGATGGCAAAGAGAAGGTAACGGTCACTGGCAAGAACCTTGAGAGCTTTCTGGGGCAGGAGAAATACAATTACCTGATGGCGAATAAAAAGGATGAGGTTGGTATCGCAAGAGGTCTTGCCTGGACACAGGTTGGCGGTGATACCCTTCAGATCGAAGTAAATATTATGCCGGGTAAAGGGGAATTTGTGCTTACCGGACAGCTTGGAGACGTGATGAAGGAGTCTGCAACAGCGGGCATCAGCTACATCCGCTCTGTAGCAGCCAGATATGGAATCAATCAGGAATTTTTCCAGGAAAATGACATTCACGTACATATTCCGGAAGGGGCAGTGCCAAAGGACGGTCCGTCAGCCGGAATTACCATGGCAACTGCAATGCTTTCTGCCATTATTGACAAGCCGGTAAGAGCGGATCTTGCCATGACTGGTGAGATCACCTTAAGAGGTCGTGTACTTCCAATCGGCGGACTGAAAGAGAAGCTTCTTGCAGCTAAGTACGCCAAGATTAAAGAAGTACTGGTTCCAAAGTCCAATAAACCGGATATCAAAGAACTGGATGAGGAGATCACAGACGGACTGAAGATCACGTTTGTGGAAAATATGAATGAAGTGCTGGAACGGGCACTTGCCTGAAATGAGAGGTAGGAAAAATGGTAATTAAAAATGTTTCACTGGATATCGTTTGTGGTATCACCAGCAAACTGCCAGACACAGGAAGACCTGAAATTGCTTTTGCAGGGAAATCCAATGTGGGAAAATCCTCCCTCATTAACGGTCTGCTGAACCGAAAAGCGCTGGCAAGAACAAGTTCCCAGCCGGGAAAAACACAGACTATCAATTTTTATAATGTAAATGATTTTATGTACCTTGTGGATCTTCCAGGTTATGGATATGCCAAGGTTCCGGAGACCGAGAAGGCGAAGTGGGGAAAGATGATCGAGCGTTATCTTCATACCTCACAGACCCTGAAAGCAGTATTTCTCCTGATCGACATCCGGCACGATCCATCTGCAAACGATAAGCTGATGTATGACTGGATCGTAAATAACGGATACAATCCGATCATTATTGCAACTAAGCTGGATAAGCTGAAAAGAAGTCAGGTACAGAAGAATATTAAGGCTATCAAGGACGGACTGAAGCTGCGCCCGGGCAGTAAGATCATTCCTTTTTCCGCTGAGACAAAGCAGGGAAAAGATGAAATTTGGGCGTTAATGGACGAGTTGACCGGTGCAGTTCCGGCAGCTACGGACGAGCTGAAGGCCTGACAGACGAGGAAAAAGAATATGGGAATTATCAAGGCATTCAAGCTGGGATTTGACTATCTCAAGTATGATGAGGACGGCAATGTGGAAGCAACGCAGCGTGCTGTCAATGATGTAAACCTGGACATTGAAGCCGGCGATTTTGTGGCCGTTCTGGGGCACAATGGTTCCGGAAAATCCACATTGGCGAAGCAGATAAATGCATTGCTTATCCCTTCAGAGGGAACCATGTGGGTGGATGATATGGACACAGCCAAGGAGCCGGAGCTGTGGAAAATCCGCCAGAAAGCGGGAATGGTTTTTCAGAATCCGGACAACCAGATCATTGGTACGGTTGTGGAAGAGGATGTAGGCTTTGGTCCTGAGAATATGGGAGTACCTACAGACGAAATCTGGAAGCGTGTGGATGACAGTCTGAAAAAGACAGGAATGACCGCTTACCGTTATCAGTCTCCGAACAAGCTTTCCGGAGGCCAGAAACAAAGAGTTGCCATCGCAGGTGTTGTGGCGATGCGTCCAAGCTGTATTGTACTGGACGAGCCAACTGCAATGCTTGACCCGAATGGCAGGAAAGAAGTATTGAAAGCCGTTTCCGAGCTCAATAAAAAAGAAAATGTAACCGTTGTCCTCATTACCCATTATATGGAAGAAGTGATCCATGCCAACAAGGTTTATGTGATGGATGGTGGAAATGTGGTAATGCAGGGAACTCCAAGAGAAATTTTTTCCCAGGTAGAGACACTGAAGAAATACCGGCTGGATGTACCCCAGGTGACATTGCTCGCCCATGAGCTTCACAAGGCTGGCGTGGACATTCCGGAAGGAATACTGACGAAAGAGGAATTGGTGGGTGCATTATGTCGATAGAGCTTAAGAACGTGACCTATACTTACAGTCAGGGTACTGCTTATGAAAGCCACGCCCTGAAAGATATAAATCTTGTAATTCCGGATGGACAGTTCATTGGTGTGATTGGTCATACTGGAAGTGGAAAATCAACCTTGATCCAGCATTTTAATGCTTTGATCCAGCCTACAAGCGGTCAGATCCTTTATAATGGAGAAGACGTGTGGGCGGAGAATTATAACCGCCGGGCTCTTCGAAGTGAGGTGGGGCTGGTATTCCAGTACCCGGAGCACCAGCTGTTTGAGAATACAGTTCTGGCAGATGTTTGCTTTGGCCCTATGAATCAGGGACTTTCCAGGGAGCAGGCTGAGGAAGAGGCAAAAAAGGCCCTTGCCCATGTAGGTGTGAAGGAAGAGAATTTTACCAAGTCTCCTTTCGAGCTTTCAGGAGGCCAGAAGAAACGGGTTGCCATTGCAGGTGTTCTGGCAATGAACCCGAAAATCCTGATCCTGGATGAGCCTACTGCAGGGCTCGACCCACAGGGAAGAGATGACATTCTGGATCAGATTGCGGCTCTTCATAAGATGAGAGGAATTACCATTATCCTGGTTTCTCATAGCATGGAGGACATTGCCAAATATGTGGAACGCCTGATCGTTATGAATCATGGGGAAATGGTATTTGACGATACACCGAAGAATGTATTTTCCCATTATAAGGAACTGGAAGGAATGGGACTTGCGGCACCGCAGATCACCTATATCATGCATGCGCTTTCCGAAAATGGCCTGAATGTGGATACCACAGCTACCACTGTGGAGGAAGCCAGGGATACGATTCTGGAAGCTTTAAAGAAGCAGAAGCCTTCACTTCTTAAGAAGGGAGGCAGAAGCGAATGATCAGAGATATTACGATCGGACAGTATTATCCGGCAGATTCCGTGATTCACAAGCTGGATCCAAGAACCAAACTGGTAGGAACCATTGGATTTATTGTATCTGTATTTTTGTTCCACACCTTCGCAGGATATGCAGTGGCTACTATATTTCTTGCAGGAATGATCCTGTTGTCCAAGGTTCCGGTGAAGTTTATTTTTAAAGGTCTGAAGACTATTTTCATGCTGCTTCTGATCACCATATTTTTTAATATGATTCTTACCCCTGGTGAGGTGGTATGGAAGCTGGGATTTATTAAGGTAACAAAGGAAGGTCTGGTGCTGGCAGGTACTATGGCGATCCGACTGGTTTATCTGGTGATTGGTTCTTCCATTATGACACTGACGACTACGCCTAACCAGCTGACTGATGGCCTGGAGCGTCTGCTCCGCCCGTTGAATAAGCTCCATGTACCAGTACATGATATTGCTATGATGATGTCGATCGCCCTACGTTTTATCCCTATTCTTCTGGAAGAAACGGATAAGATCATGAAAGCGCAGATTGCCCGCGGAGCTGATTTCGAGAATGGGAATCTGATCCAGAAGGCGAAGAACATGGTTCCCCTTCTGGTGCCACTGTTTATTTCCGCATTCCGACGGGCAAATGATCTGGCCATGGCCATGGAAGCAAGATGCTATCATGGCGGCGATAACCGTACCCAGATGAAACCGCTTTGTTATAAAAAAAGAGATCATATGGCATATGTGATTTTGGCAGCGTATCTGGCTGTTGCAATTGGATTTAGGGCAGCTGGAATTTAAATCGACTGAACATCCATTTAAAAAGTTATAGTTCCCTCATCTGTATTCAGAGTCTTAAAATAGACTACGGATGCAGATGAGGGAATTTTCACAAGGAGAAAGATGATGAAACGAATTGGACTTGTTGTAGCATATGATGGAACGAATTATTGTGGCTGGCAGACACAGCCCAATGGAATTACAGTACAGGGAGTGTTGAATGATACACTTTCTGAGCTTCTGGGAGAAAAGATTGAAACGATTGGTGCCAGTCGTACAGATGCAGGCGTACACGCCCTTGGAAACGTAGCGGTATTTGACACCAACACCCGCATCCCGGGAGAGAAGATTTCTTATGCTCTGAACCAGCGTCTGCCGGAGGATATCCGGATTCAGATGTCTGAAGAAGTGGAACCGGACTTCCATCCAAGATACTGTGACAGTGAGAAAACATATGAATATCGCATTCTGAACCGCAAATTTCCGGTACCAACTGAGCGGCTTTATTCCTATTTCTATCATTACAAATTAGATGTGGACAAAATGAGAGAGGCAACATCCTACCTGATCGGAAGGCATGATTTTGCCAGTTTCTGCGGCTCCGGAGCCCAGGTGAAAACAACTATCCGTACGGTTACCGGAATTGAAGTTTTCCGTGATGGTGACATAGTTACGATTCGCGTTTCGGGAACTGGTTTCCTCTATAATATGGTCCGCATTATTTCCGGCACCTTGATTGAAATCGGAAATGGACAGTATCCACCGGAGCGCATGCAGAAAATCCTGGATGCCAAAGACCGTTCCGCTGCTGGTCCTACCGCACCGGCGCAGGGACTCACCCTGATGGGGATACAGTTCTTTGATTAATGAGTAACGTTGCTATTTAATGTGTTGAAAAGTTCTTCAGGAGGGACGCATTTGGACAATGTGTATTACTCACTCGCCGGCGCAACGCTCCAGCGAACTAATCGCTAACTGCGACTAATGCGTTCGGGAGAGCCCTCACGCATAAGTCTACGTAAGCGCTGGATTTCGCTTACGCTAAGAACGCGCCTGAAATGGCTCGCTGGAGTAATAC